>JAEWQX010000057.1 GCA_023399035.1 Bacillota bacterium
GTATTTATATGGGCTTATCCTGTCTATTATTTTTCTAAATTATAAATGATTAATTTTTAGAATTATATTAAATTTGAACTATTTTATTTTTATAAATTAATGATTTCCTTAAATATAATGTTGTTAATAAACAACCTGTTAACAATAAATTAATAAAAAACTACTACAGGCTTAATATTATTCAGGTACTATTAAGTTAAATGAACTAATATATAAAATAAAGAATATACTTAAAAGAAATCAATAATTGAAGGAGGGATTTAATTATGAAAGTCAGAACTCATTTTCATTTGGCAAAGCTATCTTTAAGAAACTTAAAACCATGTTTCCCAGAAAACTTCTCATTAAATAAATGGGATATTCAGAATTCAGTTGAAATGAGCAGCTATGTATGTGAAGAAGTTTTTAGAAAATTCAAGAATAAAGAAGTATGTAATACAATGACAGTATAAAAAAAGCAGTTTCAAAGTTTTGAAGCTGCTTTAAATTATTTAAAGGATTATGCCATTAGGTTTCCTGTTGTCAAAAGTGAATACATATTTAAATCCAATATCTTTCAAGAGATTATATGTGCTTTCTATATTTTCACCAACTCTGTCATGATTATGAGAATCTGAACCTACAGTTATTATTTCACCTTTTAAATCTTTATACATTTGAAGAATTTCTAATTTAGGAAATAGAAGATTCTGCTTTAATCCAGATGTGTTGACTTCAATTCCTCTGCCTTTTGATATAACTGACTTCAAAATTTCATGGATAATATCTTTATGTGAATTAAAATCATAGACACCATCTACGTTAAATGCATACCTTTGTACAAGATCAAGATGTCCTAAAACATCAAAATCAGAATTGTTTACAAGAGTTAAGACTTCATTAAAGTAGTTTTCATAAGTAGCAGAAGCGCCATTTTCCCTTATGTTTGTATTAAGACCTTTTCCATTGATATTATGAACAGATCCTATTATAAAATCCAGTCTGTTTTCACAGAAGTATTTGTTGAATTCATCATTATAAAGATGAATTTCACCAGCTTCAAGGCCTGTTTTTATTTTGATTCTTCCTGTATATTTAGAAGATAATTCATTTATTTCTCTTTCGTAATCTTTAAAATCAAAATAATTGTAGCTTTTGTCCTTAGGATCAAAGCTTATGTGTTCTGTTAAACATATTTCATTAATATTCATTGAAATAGCTTTTCCTACAGCTTGTTCAATAGTCTGTACAGCATCAAAGGAATATTTTGAATGCATATGATAATCACTTAAATATCTCATTTTTTATAAACCTTTCTTTTGTTAGTATGAAACAGAATTATTATATCATATAAAATCAAGCTGTTGTTATAAGCAGTCTGTGAAAGGTGCAGCTTAGTGCTATAATGTATAAAATGTGAATAAATATTCAATATTAATGCATTTATATACTGTTTTATTTGGAGAAATATGTTATAATAAATAAAACAGTAAAATGAAACTATAGAAAGATGGGGGCAATAAGAATGGCAGTAAATTTAAGAGGAAGAAGTTTTTTAAAACTATTGGATTTTACACCTGCGGAAATAAGATATCTTATAGATTTATCAAAGGATTTAAAGAGATTGAAAAGGACTGGTGTACGCCATGATAATTTAAGGGGGAAAAATATAGTACTTCTTTTTGAAAAGACATCAACAAGAACAAGATGTTCATTTGAAGTTGCAGGAATGGATTTAGGACTAGGAGTTACTTATCTTGATGCAGCAGGTTCGCAGATGGGCAAGAAAGAAAGCATAGCAGATACAGCAAGAGTTCTTGGAAGAATGTATGATGGTATTGAATATAGAGGATTCAGTCAAGAAACAGTAGAAGATTTAGCAAAGTATTCTGGAGTGCCAGTATGGAATGGTCTTACTGATGAGTTTCATCCAACACAAATGATAGCAGACTTATTGACTATTGAAGAAAAGCTTGGAAGACTTAAGGGCGTAAACTTTGTATATATGGGAGATGCAAGAAATAACATGGGTAACTCTCTTATGGTAGCCTGTGCAAAAATGGGACTTAACTTTACAGCATGTGCACCTAAAGAATTATTCCCAGCACAAGAGCTTGTTGAAACATGCAAGGAAATTGCAGCTGAAAATGACTGTACAATAACATTAACTGAAGATGTTAAAGAAGGAACAAAGAATGCAGATGTTATTTATACAGATGTATGGGTTTCAATGGGTGAACCTGAGGAAGTGTGGGACAGCAGATTAAAGCTTCTTAAGCCATATCAAGTGAATAGTGAAGTTATGGCTAATGCAAATAAGGATGCTATATTCATGCATTGTCTTCCAGCTTATCATGACCATAAGACTAAGGTAGGAAAGAGCGTAGGAGAAAAATATGGCATGGATGCAATAGAAGTTACAGATGAAGTGTTTGAAGGTAAGCAGTCTGTCGTATTTGATGAAGCAGAAAACAGAATGCATTCAATCAAGGCAATCATTTATGCAACTTTAGGAGTATAATATATCATATAAGCTGATTGGAGAAGGAGTTTTGATGAAGGAAAATATGAGTTTAAGAGACGGACACATTCATTCACCTTTTTGTCCTCATGGAACTGATGATTCACTTGAATCATATGTTGAAGAGGCTTTAAGACAGGGGCTTGTAGAAATGAGCTTTACTGAGCATATGCCTCTTCCAGAAGATTTTTTGGACGACAAGAAGTTTCAGGCTGAATGTGCACCATCAAAGGAACATATAGTAGAATACTTTAAAGAAGTTGAAAGAATCAAGGAAAAATATAAGGATAAGATAAAAATAAATATTGGTCTTGAAGTTGATTTTATTGATGGAATGGAGGAAGAAACAAAGAAGCTTTTAAATGAATATGGTCCTCATATTGAAGATGGGCTTTTATCAGTCCACTTTATAAAGACAGGCGATAAATATACTGATATCGATGGAAAAGAAGGATTTGAAAAGGCTGTTAAATATTATGGAAGTGTTGAAAAAGTATATGATAAATATTATGAAACGCTTCTAAAAGCAGTAAAATATGATTTAGGCAGGTATAAACCAAAACGCATAGGACATCCAAACTTGATAAGGATATTTATAAAGCTTTATCCAATAGAATATAAAAATATTGAATTATTAGAGAAGTTGGTTAAGGAAATCAAGGAGAGGGACTATGAAGTAGATGTGAACACCGCAGGACTTAGAAAGCTTTATTG
>JAEWQX010000142.1 GCA_023399035.1 Bacillota bacterium
CCAAATAAAGAAGCTCAGTATTGATAAAATCAATACTGAGCTATAATATTTTCAAAACTTATTGGGAAACCTATTTGATGAATAGGTATAATATTATTAGTGTTCATATTAATATTATGCGCAAAAAAGAGAATTCAAATTTATTTTTGAATTCTCTTTTTTCATCGGCTAGTATCAAACTTGTTTTGATACAGCCCCTTCTTTATTTATATTTATTAGTTTAATGCTTCAATTCTTACTTTAACAGCTTCAAGCATTTCAACATATTTAACTCTCTTTTCTTTTTCTGCATTTACTACAGCTTCTGGAGCTTTAGCAACGAAACCTTGATTTCCTAATTTCTTATCTATTCTTTCGATTTCGCCTTCAAGCTTTTTAACTTCTTTATTTAATCTATCAAGTTCTTTTTCCTTATCAACAAGGTCTAAAAGTGGCATGAATAATTCTCCACCCTTAACTACTAGTGATACAGCATTTGCAGGAACTAATGACTTATCTTCTATAAATTCAACTTCTGAAGCTGAAGCTAATTTTTCCATATAAGATGCACCATTTGTAAATGCTTCTTTAGCATATTCACTTATATAAGCTATAACTTTAGCTTTTCTTGAAGGTGGTACATTCATTTCAGCTCTTACATTTCTTAAGCCTTTGATAGCTTCTATTATATATGCCATGTTTTCTTCTGATTCCTTATCAACTAAAGCTTCATCAAATTCTGGCCATGCAGCATTTACTATTGTTTCTTCATCAGTTAAGTGAGTGTAGATTTCTTCTGTAATGAATGGCATTGCTGGATGTAATAATTTTAATCCTGTTACTAAAACAGTGTTTAATACATTATAAACTACGCCCTTAGCTTTTTCATCTTCACCATAGAATACTGGCTTGATAAGTTCTATATACCAGTCACAGAATTCTGTCCACATGAAGTCATAAACCTTTGACATTGCAATTCCAAGTTCATATTTTTCCATGTTTTCAGTAACTTCTTTAACTAATGTATTCATTTCTGATAATATCCATTTATCAGCTAATGAATATTCTCTGCAGTCTTTATACTTGTTCATGATTTCCTTGTCAAGGTTCATCATAACAAATCTTGAAGCATTCCAAATCTTATTAGCAAAGTTTCTTGAAGCTTCAACTCTTTCTGGATAATATCTCATGTCATTTCCTGGAGCATTACCAGTAGCAATCATGAATCTTAATGCATCTGCACCATATTGATCTATTACTTCAAGTGGATCAACACCATTTCCTAATGACTTACTCATCTTTCTACCTTGAGAGTCTCTGATAAGTCCATGTATAAGTACAGTATGGAATGGAGTTTCTCCCATGCAGTGTAATCCTGAGAATATCATTCTTGCAACCCAGAAGAAAATTATATCGTGTCCAGTAACTAATACACTGTTTGGATAGAAATAATCTAAGTCTTCTGTCTTGTTTGGCCATCCTAAAGTTGAGAAAGGCCATAATGCTGAAGAGAACCAAGTATCAAGAACGTCTTTATCTTGTTCTATATTTGTGCTGCCACATTTTGTACATTTGCATGGTTCATTTTCTAATACCATCATTTCACCACAGTCCTGACAGTAGTAAACTGGTATTCTGTGTCCCCACCATAATTGTCTTGAAATACACCAATCTTGAATGTTTTCCATCCAGTTGAAGTATGTTTTATCAAATCTTTCTGGAACGAACTTAGTTTCACCATTTTTAACAACTTCTATAGCTGGCTTAGCTAATTCATCCATCTTAACATCCCATTGCTTAGATATTATTGGTTCTACTGTAGTACCACATCTGTCATGTGTTCCAACATTATGAACGTGATCTTTAATCTTAACTAAAAGACCTGCTTCTTCTAAGTCCTTAACTATAGCTTTTCTTGCTTCATATCTGTCAAGTCCTTTATATTTTCCGCCTTTTTCGTTAATTATTCCCTTGTCATCCATAACTCTGATTATTTCAAGATTGTGTCTCTTTCCTACTTCAAAGTCATTAGGGTCATGAGCTGGAGTCATCTTAACTGCACCAGTACCAAATTCTAAGTCTACATAGTCATCTCCAACTATAGGGATTTCTCTATTTACAAGTGGTAATATTACAGTCTTTCCTATTAAATGTTTATATCTTTCATCGTTAGGGTTAACAGCTACACCACTATCTCCAAGTAATGTTTCAGGTCTTGTTGTTGCAATTTCAAGATATCCGCTTCCATCAGCTAATGGGTAGTTGATATGCCAGAAATGACCTGCTTGTTCTTCATATTCGATTTCAGCATCAGATAACGCTGTCTGACAGTGAGTACACCAGTTAGTTATTCTATTTCCTTGATAAATTAAACCTTCGTTATATAACTTAACAAATACATGCTTTACAGCTGCACTTAAGTTTTCGTCCATTGTGAAAGCTTCTCTTGTAAAGTCAGCAGAAACACCAAGCTTTTTAACTTGATTTCTTATTGTAGCTCTGTATTTATCGCTCCATTCCCAAACTTTTTCAAGGAATGCTTCTCTTCCCATCTCTTTTTTGTCATATCCCTGCTCAGCAAGCATATTTGCAACCTTAACTTCTGTTGCAATAGATGCATGGTCTTCACCTGGAAGCCATAATGTACAGTAACCCTGCATTCTCTTAAATCTTATAAGCATATCCTGAAGTGTGTCATCAAATGCATGACCTAAGTGAAGCTGTCCTGTTATATTTGGAGGTGGCATTACTATTGTAAATGGCTTTTTGCTTTTATCCACCTTAGGTGTAAAGTATTTTTTTTCTTCCCATGTCTTATAAATTCTGTCTTCGAATTCTTTTGGATCATATGTAGTTGATATGTTTTTTATTTCTGACATTCTCTTTCCTCCAAGCTTATTCAGTTAACAGGTAACAAGTAATAGTTAACAGTTATCGAAGATATTTCTTCGAAATATCTTTTATTATTTTTTCACTGTTAATTGCCTATTATCACATGTAAACTGAAGTTATTCTATTATTAAAATTCTTTAAGAATTTTATTTACTATTTTTATAATTCAATTTTAATAAAGGATGATATTTAATTATTATTAGCTGATATTCTAGAAGAATATCAAAGTAATATATCCCCAAAAATCTCCTGGGAGATTTTTATCCTTTAACTGCTAACTGTAAATTGTTAACTCATAACTAAAAAAAGAGCCTCATCCTTAAAAGGACGAAGACTCGCGTTACCACCTTTATTTCCACGCAAATACATAAATTTATATACTCTGATGGACTCTTAATTTAAATAACGATTTAGACAACCGTCTTCAGCTACTGTATTTCACTGAAGAAGCTCAAAAGCTACCTTCGAAACTTTCCACATAAGGGTTTTCAGCTTATCCCTCTCTCTTATGATGCTTTTAAATTTCTACTCCTCTTTATCACTGCTTATTGCAATTATTTCTTTTTCATTACTTTATGATATATTAATCAATTTATTTTGTCAATAATCTATATATTATCTTAATAAATATCATATAATAGTATTAAATCCGTACTAATATAAAAATTATAATTATAAAAACTCTTTACAAAGGAACTGATTTAATTTATGAAAGTATTAATTATGAAGATCACATTACGTGCATCATGGGTTCATTCACTTAAAGAAAAAAGAATGGTTGTCAAAAGTATAGTTCAAAAATTAAGAAATAAGTTTAATATATCAGCAGCAGAAGCTGCAAGTCAAGATATATATCAGACAATAGTAATCGGCATTGCTGGAATATGTGGTGACAGCGCTCATTCAGATTCTACCATGGAACACATAATAACTTTTATAGAAAACAATACAGATGCAGAAATAACAAATATCGAAAAAGACGAAGATGCTTTCTAAAAGTTTCATCGTCTTTCACCTTAAATAATATTTATATATTATCTGCTCAATATTAATCCTTCTCCAATTACAATACATTTAGAATCTTTACCATGTCCTATCTCATCACTTTTCACAATAGGAATGTCTTTATTATCTACAATGCTTTTAACAAGTTCTACAATACCTGGAGAGTAATTTTTCCTTTCCATTTCAGTATAGCTTCCAAGAATTATTCCTCGTATCTTTTTAAAGATTCCCAAATGCTTATACTGCGTAAGATAAGTAGCCATTTTAGCAGCATCTCCACTGAAACTCTCCAAAAATAGTATTTTATCTTGAAAATCCGGCATATACTCTGTTCCTGCAAGCTTTAATAAACATCTTATATTTCCTCCAAGAACTATGCCCTCCATATGACTTCCCTGTATCCATTCATAATTGAAATTTAAAATTGAATCATTGCCCCTAATAAATGTATCTTTAAAATTCCTGATCTGTTCCTCTCCAAATGTATCACATAAATTTCTCACCTGATATAAATAAGATTTAACGCCAGCCTTGCAGTATAGAGAATTAATAACGACCGTCAAATCACTATATCCAAAGTATGGTTTATAATTTTCCTTGATTTCTTCAAAATTTAAATACTCTAAAATCTGATTGGATAAATCTCCTCCTGATACATCAAATATAGCCTTGGTATTCTTATCCCTATAAAAATTCATCAGAGCATCTGCTCTTTCTTTTCCTGTACCATTAAAAGAAGAATATTTCTTATATATTTTTTCACTTAAACATATATTAAGTCCTAGTTTATTTAAGATATCAACCAATTCTGATATTTTATCTTTCATCCCTTCATCCAAACCATTTGAACATGCTACTATACCTACTGTATCTCCCTTTGATAATATCTTCATATTTATCCTCCTACGTTCTCATTCTATATTAAATAATAAAGTTATCTATAAAAAAATCAACTTTATATTAATTTTTCTATAAAAACAGCCACTTATCCATGTCTTTAATATTTTCATCTATTATGGGCCTGAATTCCATAAGACTTAGTATATCTCTTTCAATATCTATCCCTGGAGCAGCTTCTACAAGATGGATTCCGTCTTCTTTTAGCACAAATACAGCTCTTTCTGTTATATACATAACTTCCTGACCAGATTTTACAGCATTCTCTCCACTAAAGGTAATCTGTTCAACCCTTTTCTTGAATTTCTTATTAATTCCTTCTTTTTCTATGCTAAATTTTCCATCTACAATATTTACCTTAAGACCTTTTGCTGTAAAAGTACCACAGAAAATCACCTTTCCTGTGTTTTGTGTTATATCTATGAACCCCCCGCATCCAGCCAGCTTTCGTCCAAACCTGCTTACATTTATATTTCCCTCTCTATCGCATTCCGCCATGCCTAAAAAAGCTATATCCAGACCACCTCCATCATAAAAATCAAACTGACTGATCTGATCAAGGATACATTCAGGCTTTAAAGACGATCCAAATTTCTTTCCGCTTTGAGGTATTCCCCCAACTGGTCCTGGCTCAACTGTCAAAGTAATATACTTATCTATTCCCAATTCTGAAGCTACTTTTGAAACTTCCTCTGGTATACCTATTCCTATATTTACAATACTGCCTTTCCTCAATTCCATTGCAGCTCTTCTTCCAATTACTTTTCTTATTTCTAATTCCTTACTAATATGACTATCAATAACTTTATCAACATATGGAAAACTTGATTTTTTATCTACTGAATTTATTTTGCTGCCAGAGCATAAAATTTCTGAACATGATGTAATCATAGAATCATATTCCGTTCCAAGCACCTGTTCTTTTTCATTTTCATCTGCAACTTCAATGATATAATCAACATAAATTTTAGGTATCTTCACATTTCTGCATTTCATTTCATTATTAGGCACAATTTTATCAACCTGTACTATTACAATTCCTCCGCAATTTCTTACTGCCTGAGCAATCTGCAGTGCTTCAGAATATGTTGCTTCTTTATCCATGGATACATTTCCACTTTCATCGCAGTAGCTTGCCTTTATAAAAGCTGCATTTATATTTGTGTGATGATATAAAAGAAATTCATATCCTTTGATTTTTATCAGCTCAACTATATTTTCTCTGCTTTTTTCATTTACCTTTCCGCCTTCAATCCTTGGGTCTACAAATGTATTCAGCCCTACCCTGCTTATTGTAAATCCTGATTTCCTCGCTATGTCCCTGAATATATTGCACATTACTCCCTGTGGCAGATTATACCCTTCTACAATATTACTGCTCATCATTTCAGCAAGTCTTGGTGCCAGATTAAAATGTCCTCCTATAACTCTTTTAATAAGACCCTTGTGAGCAAGATGATTTAAGCCTCTGCTGCTTCCATCCCCCTGTCCTGCTGCAAACATAAGTGTCAAATTCTTTGGCTCTCCCTTTTCAATATACCTTTCCTCCAGTGCTTTAATTAGGCTTTCAGGAACTGAAAGTCCTGCAAATCCTGAAACTGCTATAACATCATCATCTTTTATCAACAATGCAGCTCTTTTAGAATCAATAAATTCTGCCATAATAAATCCCCTTAAATATTGATATCAATTTATTAATACTAAACTATATTAGTATAGATTCTTCTTTACTATTTCAAAAAAATATAGTGCATTATTATCAGATATGTATATTATCTTATTAATATTAAAGTAAAAATCAATGATATGTATTCAATCTTCTGTAATTACATTATTTTATACTTATCATTGATTTTATTAAAAATTCCTAGACTATTTTATTATCTATTATCCTATATCATTCATGATTTAATTTCTTCTATATCAAGTCTGTTTGGTTCTTTAAACTGATTTAAAATCAGAACCTTATAATATATTTCTGCAACATCCTCTACATATCTAGCCTTTGTTAAAACTTCATCAATATTATTGCTTGTTATTACAACACCGTGCCTTTCCAATAAGCATACATCATTTTTGCTAAGAGGTTCTATCACACTTTTTGCAAGGGCTAATGTCTGTGCTTTTTCATAAGGTGCAACATATATATATCCTCCATAATGCCTTGAATCTGCAACTATTGGAGGTATCACCTTATTTGCCACTGCAAATACAGTTGCATATAAAGAATGAACATACATCACAGATTTTACATCTTTCTTTTGTTTATATATTTCAAGATGTAGAAGTATTTCACGGCTTGGTTTTCTGCCTTTTTCAATTTCCACTTCTTTTCCATTTTGATCCACAATACAGATTCCTTCTGGTTTTAGTTCACTTCTGCTGATCTGAGATGGGGTAATCAAAATATATCCTGTTGTTGAATCACGTATGCTGAAGCTTCCTGTTTTTTCTTTACATAAACCATATTTTTCTGCATCCTGCGCTATCTTTACAAGCTTTATTCGTAAATTTTCTAACAAATTCAACGCCTCCATTAATTTTTACAGATAATTAAATAAATATTTAATAAAAAGTTTGTTATTTTTTTATCAATTATATGTGCTTTTTCCCAATTTTTAATATAGATATATTTTTCATAGTACATTATATGAATATATATATTTCCTGCTACTAAACATTAGTACAGATTTAAAAATTATAATTTAATTTTTAAAATTAAGCACAAAAAAATCCTGTATAAACTGCAGTTACGCAGTTTATACAGGAAATTATTATGCCCTATTTACTTCTATTAATTAAAGAGCCTTTAATGCTACAGTATTTAATAAGCTCCAAGGCTTGTTAAAATGAGGTTGGAAGAAGAAATCTGTCATTGCTAATTCTTCAACTGTCATTTCATTTTGTATAACTACAGATAAAGTATTCATATATTGAGTAAGGTCTACATTTGAACAGATTTGTCCTCCAATAACTCTTCTGCTGTCCTTATCAAATACAAGCTTTATAGTTGCTGACTCATATGTTGGCATGAATTCTGGTCTATAATTATCAGTTACAGTAACGCTGTCTACATTTATAGAAGTTGTTAATCTAGCACCTTCTTCTGTTAAACCTGTAGAAGCTATGCACTTTTCGTAAATCTTAATTCCTGAAGTTCCTTGAGTTCCCATGTACTTAAGAGTAGGATTTACTATATTTTTTGCTACTAATGTTCCCATTCTTACAGCATTTGTTGCAAGTGGAATATATCTTTCTTCCTTAGCAGGATTGTATTTAACAACACAACAATCTCCTGCTGCAAAGACATCTTCTCTGCTTGTTCTCATATATTCATCTATGATTATAGCACCATTGCTCAATGTATCTAATTTACCTTTAACAAGGTTTGTATTTGGCGCAAATCCAATACATAATACAACTAAGTCACCTTTATAAATTCCATTGTCTGTCACAACTTCAGTAACCTTTCCATCTTCACCATTGAACTTTTGTACTTTTTCTCCTAAAACTAAGTTTACACCTCTGTCTGCAAATTCTTTTTCAGCCACATCAGTGAATTCTTTATCAAGGTATTTAGCCATTATTCTCTTTTCTGCGTCTATAAGAGTAACGTTTTTCCCTTGCATTTCAAATGCTTCAACTAATTCTACACCAATGTATCCTGCTCCGATAACTATAACGTTCTTAGCATCTTTTGATTTTTCGATTATATTTAATGCATGATCGTAGTTCTTGCATAATACTATATTTTCAAGATCTCCGCCTTCAAATTTTGGTACTATTGGCCATGAACCTAAAGTTAACACTAATTTATCGTAACTATCTTCAAATACTTCTTCTGTAAGTAAATTTTGTACTTTTACTTTCTTAGCATCAAAGTCTATATCTAAAACTTCATGCTTCATTTTTGTTACTACACCGCTTTTAGCTAAATTTTCTGGTGAATTATAGAATAAGCTTTCAGTACTTTCTATAACTTTCCCAACATTTAATGCTATACCACATGATAAAAATGATATGTTATCATTCTTTTCATATATAGTTATTTCACTTTCTGGATGTAACTCCTTTAAATTAACGACTGCTGCTGTACCTGCATGTGTGCATCCTACTACTAAAATCTTCATCTATATTCCTCCAAATAAACATCATTAGTAAAATATTGTTGTTTAATATTCATTATTAATTAATAATCATTGTGTTATAGATATTTTATATCTTTCTTCCACAAAAGTAAATAGTATTTAGTAATAATTATTAATTAAATACTATTATTTAATTAAATTGTGTAAAAAATAATCCAATAAATCTATAATATAACATAATAGATTTATTGGATTCATATTTATACCATTGCTCCAGATGAATTTAAATAATAATTTCCTACCCAAGTGTCCTTAGCCATCTGACCATTTGGATATAGATAGTACCAATTTCCTTTATAATTAATCCAGCCAGTTTGCATTATACCATTTCCATCCATATAGTACCAATACCCATTTACCAGTTTCCATCCAATTCCAGGGGCATTGTTTTCAAGGAATATCCAGCTTCCATCGCTTGTTCTTCCCCACTTTGCACTGCTTCCAGGTATTGCAGTTATACTTACTATATTATTAGCACTTATAGGTCCAACCTGATCATACTGATATGTCTCAATTGGCTCATAATCATCTTCCTCATCATCATCAATACTTGGTGCTTTTGGTGCAGAAAATGTGTTTTTTCCTGAATTTATATATTGATTGCTTTTAGCTATATCGCTGGCATAAAATCCTGGTCTCCTATTTTCAATTTCTTCTTTGGTATATTCATTATTGCTGCTTTTGCTTGCAGCATTAACACATACTCCTTGTAACATTAATGCAGATACTAATAAAGTAAGAACTTTTAATTTTTTCATTATTATCATCCTCCACGTAATCTTAGAAACATTAAAAAATATTTCTTCAACGATATACCCAGTAAAATTAAAACAAATCGTGTACTTTCCAAATACGGCTGCTGCCGTTTTCTTTTCTTATGTATATCTTATTTAATTATCGTTACAATAATTCTTACCTTAACTGCCCTTAAACTATTTTTTAACTACAAATGTACTTTCATCAACCCATTCATATTCTGGCTTAATTCTTTTTATGTCCTTCGAAAGCTTATATAAAGCTTCATCCTTCATCTTGCACTCAAGCATCACATCAAAATCTCTGTCAATAATCTTTGCCTTTTCTATAAATTTCACAAAATCTTCTCCATTGATATAGTCAGCATGCTTCCTGTCATTTTCAAATTCTCTTGGAGATGAAAAATGTATCTTTGGAGGAATGTTTTCTTTATTCCATGTATTAAAAATTCTTTCAACAAGTTCTTGTACTTCTTCACCATTATTATTGCAGTTATGATGATGTACATCTAGTACCATTGGAATATTTAAATTTTCACATAGATTCAATACTTCTTTTGCTGTATATGTCTTATCATCATTTTCAATAATGAGTCTTGATGTTATTTCTTCTGGATACTCATTAAAATTATCTATGAAACGCTTTATTCCTTCTTCCTTTCCTCCTGTTGCTCCACCCACATGAAGCACCATCTTTCCCTCCTTATAATTCATATCTTCAAACCATTCTGTCTGACATATTAAATTCAGCTTTGTATTAGCTACAACTCTCGGGTTTGTACTGTTTAATACGTTGAATTCATCAGGATGTGTATCAACCCTCATATGATTTTCATTTATTATACGTCCAATATATTCAAAATCTTTCTTAAATATTTCCCTATGTCCCCAGTATCCTACTTCTGGATGAGTTACAAGAGGAATTAGAGCAGATGTTATCCTATAAAAATGTATGTTATTTTCTGCATTGTATTTAAGTATCCTTGCTAAATCATCTAAGTTTGACAAAGCTACAGTTTTTAGCTTATTAAGTCTTTCCTCTTTGGAACTTAATTTTGAATAATTTTTAAAAGTTACTGAACTTGAACTTGTAACTTTCTTTCCTAATTTCATTGATATTGCAACATAACCAAGTCTTATCTTCATAATCTTCTCCTAAAAAATAGAATCACTTTTAGTTATTTTTATCATATTCACTTTATTAAATACATAAAAAGTGACTGCAACGCATTTTCTGTTGAGAGCTGAAAATTGAAATTTCATAGCTTCCGTTGAAAGCCACATGTTTTTTTAATTTTGGTTTTATTTTTAGAAGTCTCCTTTAGAGATTTCACCCTTAACTATTACCTGATAACTCCTAACATCAGTCCTTCTTCTTTATTTCATTCTATAGTTTCCTGTTCAATAAAAAGAGCTCTCTTATAAAAAGAGAGCCTGAAATATATAAATAAAGATTTATGAACTATTAAAAGAACACGTTTTCAAACTTAATGAAAATGTAATTACATTATATATGATATTTTTCCTTATGTAAACATTTCCTTAAATAGTTTTATATATTTTTATATGTTAAAGACATATTATTTTATTTCATTTAATATGTTATCTACATTGTTCTTTATTGTAAAGATTATATTTTCATCGATTCTTATCTTTGTTTCATTCTCATTTATCTTTATAGCATTTATTGTTAAATTATTTGATGATAATTCTCTATATCTACCTGCTGAAATATCTACATTAAACTTTTTATTATTTACTCCTGTCAGTTTTACCAGTGTTTCCTTTTCAGCATCTTCACTTATTTTTATATGAATTATATTATCTTTCTTGCTTTTACATCCGCTGGCACTGCTATCAGGAACTTTAACTATCTGTGCCTTTCCAGTTACAGTCATCCATCCTCCACTCAAAGCTGATTTTATAAGTATATCAAGGTCATTTTTTTCTGATATTTTTTTTAAGACATCTCCAAGTTCACTTATTGTAAATTCAAATTTCATTTTTTCATCTCCTATTTGATTTTATTATTTCTCAATATTATTATAATACAATAATAACTATGTTCACAATTAAATATATCCATATAAATTTTCATTTCCCAATTTAGTATTATGTTTCTTATTATATTAATAAGAAACATGAGCAAATATTGATCTGCTCATGTTTTCATTCAAAATATTATGTTACATTAAATTAAAAATCAAAGACTGATATATTATATTTTAAAATCAGTTGGATCATATGGCTTTGCCTTTGGTTCACCAAACACTGCTTTAACACTTTCTGCCTGTGGATTGTGCTTTGAATGCTTCTTTCTGCTTCCATCATCAGCTTTCATTTTTTTGCCCATTAATATCACCTCAATACTAGACTGTACATTTTCACCGTGATTTATACTATTTTAATGTTAATTAATGACCCTTACTCTGAAATCCATAATAACAGCGTTATAAAAAAAGATACAATCAACCCTGAAATAATAGCTTGTTTTACATATATTACTAGAGTTCAATATATGTTTTTATATTAGTATGAAATCATAAAAACGCCCTGATTATATTGGTTTTTACTAAATATAATCAGGACGTTTATTTTAAAAATGATCTTTTTCCTTATGTGGTGGCGCACCTATCTTTTTGCCATCTATAATTCCTAAATCAGAATTACCTTTAGGATTCATTTTTCTTCTCTCAGCATTAGATTTAGGTCTGTCTTTCATTCTATTCTTATTATTATCCAATCATATCACCTCAAAAATATGATGCACCTTTATTTCTTTTTTTATACTAAATATATGCTTTTAATTATTCTTGCTATTTACAGATGATTCATTCTTTGATTCAAGCTGTTTTTTAAAAATCTTGTCTCCTTTTCTGTATATAATACCTTCAGAATAGATTTGGATAAACTCACCTTCATAGCTGATTACTTTTCTTGTTGTAAGTTCTGTGACAGTTTTTCCTTCACTATCATTGACATATATCTTCCCTGAATAATCAATACATATATCTTCTTTCTTGACTGCCTTTGAAAGAGTTAATATATTCCACTTTAATTTTTCTTCATTTAATATAGTGTAATATATCTTTGTAATTTTACCGTCTACTTCTTCACCAAAATAAACATAATCATTTATATCTGTTCCAAGTATTCTGGATTTAGCAACATTAGGTATCTCTATATTATCAGGTCTATTTAAAATAGTAACTGAATCTCCCATTTCCATTACACAATTAGCATTTGTAGTAGGAACTACAATATCACCAATATATTTATTTTCCCTTACAAGAGTCATTTGATTCATTACATTCAACGAATATAAATCGCTTCTTCCATTACTCTTTTTTATCTTAATATAAAATACATTTGTTGCAGTAGAGAATTCTACATTTTCAACCATGTCTTCATCATCTTTTACTGGAATCTTAATTTCATTATAATTAAAATCTACAATACTAGTAACAGTTGACTTTTTTGCATTATATGATATAGGTTCATAATAAATATTACCTTTTTCCTGTATCTTTTGTATAACTATCATGCTGTTTCCATCTGTAAGCCATTTATAAAATACAATCTGGCCTTTATTTTCTGGCATAAATTTATTTTCTTTATTTTCCTTAGAATCTAAAACTTTCAATTCCCCATCTTCCATATATGCAACAAATCTTCCATCATGTGATACAGAAAGCTTATCTATTTTGTTTTTGATTTGAATTTCTTCTTTTTCCTGTTCAGGCTCTCCTTCTTTTTCTTCAACTTTTTCTGCCTTTATTTCATAATCAGTAGCAAGATATACATTTTCAAGATATAGAAATATACCCTGCTGTATTATCAGTGCCACTAATGTCCAAACTACTATTCTCAATAAATTTTTCATTTGACTAATCCTTTCATAGTAATTTTTCACTTGAATACTCTTTAAGTTGAGAATTAAGTTTGAAATCTGAAAACTTTAGTTAATATTCCATATAAATATATTAATATATATTTTTTGGAAATCCCTATGGTATTTCAATCTAAACTGTCAACTTTCAGCTCTCAACTGATTAAGCTATTCTACATAAAACGATGTAGCAACACTTCGTTCTCCATTCCATGCATTAGGCGAATTAATAACTTCACCTTTATAATACATTGTAGATGAATATCCTCCATCAAGTGCACCTGCATTAACTGCTCCTCTTTCCATCATTATCTCCTGAACATCATAAAGACTTGCACCTGGTGCTGTTATCTTTCTTCCATCAATTACAAGAAATATTACAGTACCATCTTCCTTCTGTCCCACAGCAGTTCTTGGATTAAGACCTTCAGACATCTTATCTTTTACCTGTCTTACTCCATTTATTATAATGTTAGGCTTTCTAAAGCACATAGCTTCTTTTACATTCATTTTCTCAAGATCTCTCAATGAATGATCTCCTACAATAAGCTTTCCTGATCTCGTAAATGCAACTACATTTTCTATCTTATCCTTATCTACATTTTCAGTTGGATAAATTACTTTCCCATCCGAAATTACAAATCCGCCTGGTTTCGCTCCTGTTCCAGCATATATAGTTCCATCACTTGATTCATCAACAAAGGCTCCTCCATTGATCGCAGCTATTGCATCATGTTCTTCTGCCATTTCGCTTGTTTTCTGACCAAGCCTTCCAAGATATTTTGTCATTGCAACTTTAATGCTGCATGGATTCTTTATTTCTAGTATATATGCGTTATATCTGTCAGTATTTATTGTAAAATGTTCGATTTCAGTTCCACTTGTATATTTTACATTGATCTTATCAATATCCTGCTTTATTTCCGCATCTTTAGATTTAACTTCTGCTGATGTTTCTTTTATACCAAGAAGATTATTGATTGTGTCCTGCGACATGTTATCTGTAATCCAATAAGCATGTCTTGTCGCAAGAACAGTGTTTATTAGAGCCCTCCTGGTATTTTCATAAGGACCAAAAAACAATACAATCGGTGTTGTTATTCCTAAAAAAACAACTATATATACGATTGACATAAGAAAAACCAATGGTTTAAATATTCTTTTCTTTTCTTTGTGGCTCTTTTTCTTTCTCGTCACCCTCTATTCCTCCAACACAAAAATAATAGTAGCTTGTCCTAATAATTAACTTAACATAAACTTCAATAAAACATTATACCATAATTAAAATATGTATGTAGTGGATTTTTATTATTTATGACTTGATTTTTTGAATTTATTATTGAAATCATCATTATTTCCATTAAAAATTTCTATTCTAATTTTTTGATTAAGTTCATAATTCAATATAATAAAAACTGCATCAAATGATACAGTTTTTACTCATAAATAATCTATATATGATCAATACCTATTTCACCTTTAACCTCTTCTGCAATTGCTACTTCTGCTTCTTTATAATTCAAGTCAGATTCTTTATCAAGGTTCTTAAATGCTACTGAAAGCATCAGCTTGATTCTATTGAGCTGATTTACATTTGATGCTCCTGGATCATAATCTATTGCCACTATATTAGCATCTTTATACCTTTCCTTAAGAGTCTTTATCATGCCTTTTCCTGTAACATGATTAGGCAGACATGCAAATGGCTGAAGACATACTACATTTTTTGTTCCACTTTCAATGAGTTCAATCATTTCAGCTGTAAGAAACCATCCTTCCCCTGTCTGATTTCCCATTGATAATATTGGTGATGCCATCTTTGCAAGATCCCTTATATACTTCGGACTTGAAAATCTTTTGCTTTTATTAAGATATTTTTTCATAGTATTTCTATATATTTCCATAAACATTATCGCACAGTTGTATATATTCTTTGTAATCTTCTTTCCACCTAAATATTTTGTCTTAAATTCCTCATCAAGTGCTGAATAGAAGAAGAAATCAAGAAGATCTGGAACTACTGCTTCAGCTCCTTCTCTTTCTAAGGTTCCTACTATATCATTATTTGCTGTAGGATGGAATTTTACCAGTATTTCTCCTACTACTCCCACTTTAGGCTTCCTTATATCAAGAAGTTCAAGTTCATCAAATTCCTTTATTATGCTCTTTACATTTATTGAAAATTGTCTTCTGCTTCCATTTCGTACATTTTCCTTTGCAATCTTATTCCACTTTTCATATAATTCATTAGCTGAATTTTTAACTTTTTCATAGGGTCTTGTCCTATACAATACCCTCATTAATAAATCACCATAAACAAGAGCCATGAGAGCTTTGTTTATCATTTTTATGCTTATTTTAAATCCAGGCTGTTCTCCAAGGCCTACTGCATTTAATGAAATAAGAGGTACCTGCCCAAATCCTGCTTCTTTAAGAGCAAGCCTTAAAAATCCTATATAATTTGTAGCCCTGCATCCTCCTCCAGTCTGGCTCATTATGACTGAAGTATTATCAACATCATATTTCCCTGATTTTAGCGCTTCTATCATCTGTCCTACTACAATTATTGAGGGATAGCAGGCATCATTATTTACATATTTTAATCCTTCATCAATTGCTTTACTGTCTATTGATGGAAGTACTTCAATATTATATCCAGATGATCTTACAGCTTCCTTAACTATATCAAAATGAATCGGTGACATCTGAGGACATAATATTGTATGAGTTTTTCTCATATCCTCTGTAAATATCCTATTTTTATATTCAATCTTTTCCTCAACAGGCCTGTAATTCTTTCTCATTCTTTCATCCATAGCTGCCTTAAGAGATCTTATTCTTATTCTTGCTGCACCTAGATTATTTCCTTCATCAATCTTAAGCACAGTATAAATCTTACCTTTAGCTGAAATGATTTCAGATACCTGGTCTGTAGTAACTGCATCAAGTCCACATCCAAATGAGTTAAGCTGTATAATATCAAGACATGGCTCATCTGCTATATATGCTGCTGCCCTATATAATCGTGAATGATATACCCATTGATCGACAACTCTGAGCTTTCCATCAATTTTTCCAAGATGGCTTACACTGTCTTCTGTAAGGACAGCCATTCCATATGAATTTATAATTCCAGGAATTCCATGATTTATTTCAGGATCCACATGATATGGTCTTCCGCAGAGTACAATACCTCTTTTATTATTTTCCCTAAGATACTTTATTACTTCTTCGCCTTTATTTCTTATGTCATTTTTATATTTTTCCTGTTCTTTTGCAGCACACTCTACTGCATTTTTAGCTTCACTTAATGATACATCAAATAGTTTAAACTCATCATATATTCGCTTTACCAGTTCTTTGGTGTTATTGAGAGACAAGAATGGCTGAATGAAATTTATATTTTTATCTTTTATCTCATCTATATTATTTCTTATAGCTTCTGGATAAGAAATTACCATCGGGCAATTGTAATTATTATCTGCTTCACTGAATTCTTTCTTTTCATATACTACACATGGATAAAAGATATTTTTTATTCCTCTGTTTATCAAATTCATAATATGTCCATGAGTAAGCTTTGCTGGATAGCATGCTGATTCCGATGGGATTGTTTCAATGCCCAGCTCATAGATCTTTTTACTTGAAGGAGCTGATAGCCTTACGCTGAAACCTAATTTAGTAAGTAAAGTAAACCAGAATGGATAATCTTCATACATATTGAGAACTCTAGGTATTCCGATTATTCCTCTTTTAGCTTCGCTTTCCTTCAATGGCTTATACCCAAATGTCCTCTTATATTTATAATCATATAAATTAGGAAGCTTTTCTTCATGTGTCTTTTCATTTCCACTTCCTCTTTCACATCTGTTTCCTGATATAAATTCTTCCCCTGTTGAAAATTTATTTACAGTAAGAAGGCAGTTGTTTCCGCATTTTCCACACCTCTTGAAGCTTGATTCCATTTTAAATTCATCTATCTTATCTTTTGAAAGAATAGTAGTTTTATAACCTTCACTATATCTTTCCTTAGCTATGATAGAGCATCCGAATGCGCCCATAAGTCCTGCTATATCTGGCCTTACTGCATTTCTTCCGGAAATCTTTTCAAAACTTCTAAGGACTGCTTCATTATAAAACGTTCCACCTTGAACAATGACCTTATCTCCAATATCACTTTTATCTCTTAATTTTATAACCTTATACAAAGCATTCTTGATTACAGAATAGGATAATCCTGCTGATATATCAGAAACTTCAGCCCCCTCCTTTTGAGACTGCTTTACTCTTGAATTCATAAATACTGTGCATCTAGACCCTAAATCAACTGGAAATTTTGAAAAAAGGGCTTCCTTTGCAAAATCTTCAACCTTCATGCTTAATGATTTTGCAAAACTTTCAATAAATGAACCACACCCTGAAGAACAGGCTTCATTTAATAATATGCTGTCAATTGCACCATTCTTTATCTTAAGGCATTTCATATCCTGACCGCCTATATCCAGAATAAAGTCTACGCCTGGCAAGAAGAAATCTGCTGCCTTATAGTGGGCTATTGTTTCTATTTCTCCAATATCCACATGAAGAGCTGCTTTTATAAGGGCTTCACCATAACCTGTTACTGCACTGTTTACAATTTCAACGCTTTCAGGAAGCTTTTCATTTAAATCCTTTACTATTCCTATAACCTTCTTTAATGGATTTCCTTCGTTGCTTCCATAATAAGAATAGAGAAGTTCATAGTCATTACTCATAAGTGTAACTTTTGTTGTTGTTGAACCAGCATCTATACCTAAGAATGCCTTTCCTCTATAAGTACTTAAATCTCTTCTTTTAACCATATCCTTATCATGTCTCTTTTTAAATTCATAATATTCATCTTCATCCTTAAATAAAGGTTCAAGCCTTTTAGCTTCCTGCTCTTTAATATTTGAAATTTCTGCAACCTTATCACTGATTTTTCTTAATGAAGTTTTTTTCTTTTCGGAAGATAATAATGCTGCACCTATTGCAACAAATAATTGTGAATTTTCAGGCATAATTACATCTTCATCTGAAAGATTTAATGTTTCTATAAATCTCTGTCTAAGCTCTGAAAGGAAAAATAAAGGACCCCCAAGAAGTGCCACCTTTCCTCTGATAGGCTTTCCACAAGCCAGCCCGCTTATTGTCTGATTTACTACTGCCTGGAATATGGACGCAGCAATATCACTCTTATCAGCACCTTCATTTATGAGTGGCTGAATATCAGTTTTTGCAAATACTCCACATCTTGATGCTATAGGATATATTATCTTATGCTCCTTAGCAAGCTCATTAAGTCCTCCTGCATCAGTATTTAGCAGAACAGCCATCTGATCTATAAATGCTCCTGTACCGCCTGCACAGCTTCCATTCATTCTCTGTTCTATTCCACCTTTGAAATATGTTATTTTAGCATCCTCTCCTCCAAGTTCTATAACAACATCTGTTTGTGGTATTATTTCTTCAACTGTTTTTGAACATGAAATAACTTCCTGTACAAAACTTAAATTAAGCCACTTAGAAACAGAAAGACCCCCAGAACCTGTTATACAAATTGTACAACTGATATCTCCCAGGGTTTCATAAGATTTATTTATTAATGATATAATAGTACTCCTTATATCTGAAAAATGCCTTTCATATTTACTGTAAATCAATTTATTATTATCATCTAAAACTGCTAATTTTACAGTAGTCGATCCTACATCTACACCAACTTTATAATTTATCATATTTAAAATTTCACCTACTCTGTTTTCATTCATACTCTTAATTACACAATTTTCACAGTAAATTTTTTCTATATCTTTCAAAATTATAACATATGGTTGCTATTTTTTCTATCATTTCTGTAATTTAGTAGAAAATGAAAGTAATATTACTTTCAAAATTAATGAGTAATTTCCTGAATATTAAATATAACTTTAGTCAATAATTTAAATGATTGTTTTTAAAATACTTTGTAATATGGAGGGAAGAGTTTATGAATTATTTCAACGAAGGAAACCAATTTTATAATAATAAGAATTATGAAAAAGCTATTGACTGCTACATGAAAGCAATAGTTCAAAATATAAATACAGCATGCTCATACTATAATATAGGCGTATGCTTCATTAAAATGAAAAAATTCGATGAAGCAATTGATATGTTGAAAAAAGCAATTTCCCTCCAGAAAGAAAGCAAATATTTTTTTAACCTAGGATACTGTTATAGCATGAAAAACTGTCTTGATAAGGCTCTATGCCATTTCAACATGGCATGGTCTATGGATCCTGAAGATTATGAATGTGAAAAAGCTGTAAATCTGATAATATCAAAGCTTCAAAAAGTTTAAAATTTAGGGGAATGGTTTTACCACTCCCCAGCTATATTTTCTACCTTATGTTCATTAAATAAATTTGAATCGAAATAATTTCCTGCGTCATAGAATGTAGTATCAACATTGATCCATTTATTTTCATCCTTTAAATAAATCTGGTTCCAGGCATGGCCTACATATTTTTCTCCATCAAATGCCTCTCCACTTATAAGTCTTACTCTAAGGCCTGCTGCACGTGACATTGCAACATAAAGACAAGCTTTGTCAAAACATACACCGCTTCTTGTATCAAATGCACACCTTGCACCACTTTCCGGCATTTCAGCTCTATCTATCCCGCTTAAAACTAATTCAGCCTTTTCATCATCATACTCAATATTGCTTCCTATCCAGTCATATAAAATCTTAGCTCTTTCTCTGTCATTTGAAGCATCTCTAGTAAGCTTAATGGCTTTTGCATCAATTTCATCATTAGATTTTATTCCTTCATCAATTGTCGTTCCATTATAAATTACTATTTCATTAATAAAACCATTAGATCTATAATCAAACTTACTGATAAATTCCTCTATATCACTTTTGAAATTTCCTGAATCAGGAATACTGTTTACTGCTATAGAAGGAACTATCAATAAAAAGGTTAATATTCCAGCCTGTGCAATACCAGATATTATACCAATTAAGATAAGAAAAAACTTTTTTACACTCAATTATTTTTCCCCCATTAATCAAAACTAATAATTCTTTATCCAATAGTTTTTAACAGCTTTTTAATATATACTATTCAAAATCATCAATTGACATTACATCTTTAATAACTTCTTTTACAACATCATACGTATACCCTTTAGATATTAAAAATCTATACAGTTTTCCGCTTATTTTATAAGTATCATTTTCGCTCTTTCTTATCACCCTAAGCTTCTTTTCTGCAAGTACCTTTGCTGTTTCCCTTTCGTCATCCTTATCTATTCCTTCTAATTTTTCTTCTATTACTTCTCTTGGTATACCTTTTTTAATCAAGTCCTGCTTAATACGCATACTGCCTTTTGAGTTTAACTTATCCCTTATAAATGCTTCTGCATAATAATCATCATTTAGGAACTTATACTCCTTTAAAAACTGTATAGCACATTCAATATGCTTTTCCTCATATCCTTTCATTTGAAGCTTTTCTACCACTTCCTTTTCTGTCTTATATGACCTTTCAATTATCTTCAAAGCAGAATTTTTACATCTTATATACGATTCCTTATCTGCTACAGATTTCAGCTTTTCAGTATCCACTACATCTTTAACCCTAAGATTTTCTTTATAGACAAGTTCTGCACTTATTGAAAAAGCATACTCATCATCAAGATAAATATTTACTCTTTCCTTATTTCTTTTTTGTATTTCTATCTTAGTTATTACCGCCATATTTTCACCTTTTTCTAATTACATGATTTTAAAATATGGATTGTAGGATCCTTCAGTACTTTTTTGCTTATTTTATTGATTTTATCCACGTTTAAAGTATTAAGTCTATCCATGTCCTTAAGGAATTCATATATATCTTCATCTTCCAAAGCCTGATGAAGCATGTAATTACATAATTCCGCACAATCTTCAAGAGTTGAAATCACTGCTGTCTTATGAACCTTCTTCATTATTTCAAGATCTCTTTCTCCAATTACAATCCTGCCTTCAACAACATTTTTTAAGGTATTATCAATTGCCTCTTTTGCTTCTTCAATATTCTCCTCACCAACTGCTGTGTATATATAGAGAGTCTTTATATTATTGGTTATTTCAAGATGAGTATAAATATCGTAAGCAAGACCTCTGTTTTCACGTACTTCCCTGAACAATAAAGAGTTAGAGCTTTCTCCAAGTCTATGATTTAGTATTCTTAGAGGAAGTTCTTCATCTTTATTGATATCATAAAAAGTATATAAATAAACTATTGTACTCTGTTCAATATCTTTCTTATAACTTACTTCTGTAATATTTTTATTCTTTTCTTTAATTATTGCCACATTTTCAGGTTTTTCTCCTTTCCACATGCCAAAATGCCTTTCTATAAGCTTAATTGCTTCATCATGATTCAATGAAGATACCATTGTAATAAGTGAATTTTTAGGGGTGTAATGTCTGTTGTAATATTCTTTTATCTCACTTCTTGTAAATCTAGAAACATTTTCCTCTAGACCTGTCACTTCATATTTTAATGAGCTTTTCTCAAAGGCAATCTTATTTACATTTTTAAAACTCAAGTCCTCAATATCATCTTTGCTCATTTTAATTTCAGATAATATTACGCCTCTTTCTTTTTCAATTTCGCTTTCATCAAATTCCGGATTTATTATCATATCTCCTAAGAGATCTACTGCATTTTCAAATTCTTCTGCAAGACAGCTTATTGTATATACTGTTGCATCATAATCAGTATAAGCATTATATTCTCCACCAAGTGCTTCAAGTTCCTCATTAAGCTGTTCATCACTTCTCTTTGTAGTCCCTTTAAATAGTGCATGCTCAATAAAATGGCTTATTCCCTTTTCATTCATTTTTTCATATAAAGCTCCTACTTTTATTCCTATATTAATCGAAGCTATCTGTGTATTCTTATTAATTGTTATTACTTCCAAACCATTATTAAGAATATGTCTTTTTACATCAAAATTTAATTTTATCATTCTACCTGTTCTCCCAAATACGTTTCGTTTCTTCTTTTCTTCTAATATTAATAATACTGTATATTCTCACAAAAATATAGTGCTAAATAATAGGTGACTAAGCAAGATATATTATTACATATTCTTTATTTTTAAATGAAGTGATAAAATATATTTAATAAATTATATACAGATTACATGCTTATTATTATTGGTTATGTAATAAAACTGACTTATTACTGTGATAATATTATAAGTAATTGTGATTTATATTATATTATTTTAAAAATGGTTAGGAGATGATATTAATGAAAAAATCTGTTTTAATTGTTGAAGATGAACTTAGAATAAGATTTTTGCTGCGCGACTATCTGACAAAGGATGACTTCAATGTTTTTGAAGCCTCTAATGGTGAAGAGGGATTGTTTGTTTTCAGTACACAGAAAATAGATTTAGTAATTTTAGATATAATGATGCCTGTAATGGATGGCCTTACAATGCTTGAAAAACTTAGGGAAGTATCCACCGTTCCTGTCATCCTTCTTACTGCAAAAAGTGAAGAAGATGATAAACTCCAGGGATATGATTATGGTGCTGACGACTATATCACAAAGCCATTCAGCCCTAAAGTCTTAATTGCAAAGGTAAAGGCATTGTTAAAAAGAAGCCGTGAAGATATTGATTCAAGTTCACAGGAATTTAATGGCCTTACTATAAATAAGCTATCACATGAAGTTAGAGTTGACGGTAAGGAAATAACATTATCCCCTAAGGAATATGAACTTCTCATATATCTCGTTACAAATGAAGGCATTGCGCTTAGCAGGGACAATATATTGGATAACGTATGGGGATTGGATTATTATGGTGATATAAGAACCGTAGATACAAACGTAAAAAGGTTACGTGAAAAGCTTTTAGATAAGTCCAGCTTAATAGTGACTGTCCGCGGAAGCGGCTATAAATTTGAAAGCAGACAGTAAGGGAAGTTTGATTTAATATGAAGCATAGTTTATCAAAAAGGCTTTTTGCCATAACATTATCCCTTATATCAGGCATAATGATACTTGTATTCTTTTCCCAGGCAATATTCTTTGAAAAGTTTTATTCTTATAAAAAGACTCGCTCACTTGTAAATGAAGTAAGTAAATTTCGTGATTTATATTCATTACATATTGACAGCAGTTCTCCAAAAGACAAAGGTCTTTATAATGCTTTAAAAAAATTCGAAGAAGATACCAATTCACAAATTGCCATAACTTCATTAAATGGAGATATCATGTATATTTCAAGTGAGTATAATGGCGACAGTATAGTTCCCCAGACTCTTGCAAGCTTCTGTATAGAGCTTATAAATAACAGAGATCTTATTAATGATGTTATTAAGAATTCAACAATACGATACACAAACTTTTACAGTCAGAGTAACGGTATGAAAAAAATAGGTGTAGTAAGTCCTATGTCACTGCAGAGAAAAAATGACAGTCTTATATTTTGTGTAGCTTCAATACAGCCAATTGAAGAGGCCTCAGAAGTTATAAATGAATTTTTCTTTTATCTGTTCTTTGCACTGATTGTTGTTGCTGCAATGCTGGCACTCATATATTCAAATATGGTTTCAAAGCCGCTTGTTACACTTACATATGTGGCAGATAAGATGGCAAATATGGATTTCTCAGTAGTATGTTCAACTGAAAGAGAAGATGAAATAGGAAGCCTTGCCAATTCCCTCAATATATTATCCAATAATCTTCACAATGCTCTTATGGACCTTCAGGATAAGAATAGGAAACTTGAGGATGATATTGAAAAAGAAAGGCAGATTGAAAATATGAGAAAAGAATTCACTGCAAATGTAAGCCATGAATTAAAAACACCTATTGGGATAATAGAAGGTTATGCTGAAGGAATAAAAGATGGAATTGTAACAGGTGAAGATGCAGTATTATACCTGGAGACAATTATTGATGAATCTAAAAAGATGAGTGTCCTCGTAACTAATATGCTTGAACTTTCAAAACTTGAATCTGGAGCCTCAAAGCCTAATTTTGAAGATTTTAACATAAACAGACTAATTGCCAAGGTGATCAAAAAGCATGAACCAGAATTTGAATCCCATAAATTCAATGTACGCTTTAATTCATCAACTCCTTACAGCTACGTATATGCTGATGCCTTCCAGATGGAACAAGTATTTACGAACCTTATTACTAATGCTATCAAATATACTCCTCCTGGAAATGACATAAATATCAATATTGAAGAAGGACTTGATAAATTCAGACTTTCAGTTCAAAATATGGGCACAAGTATCCCTGAATCTGAAATAGCTAAACTCTTTGATAAATTCTATAGAGTTGATAAATCAAGAGAAAGGACTCAGCGTAACAGCACAGGTCTTGGCCTTTCAATCGTTAAGAATATATTAAAACTTCATAATAGTGAATTTAATATTAGAAATATTGATGGCGGAGTTGAATTTTATTTCTACCTAGAAAAGATCGTCGTAAGTGATGATGACGATGATGAAATATAAATTAAGAGCTGCAGATACATATGTTTTATCTGCAGCTCTTATCCTTCAATATAATACCGTATAAATTTTAATAAATATTAATAAAAACATTGATTAATTGCTTATAAAAGTAAATAAGTCATTTAAACCGATCAGCTTTATTCAGTTCTTTTAAATACATTAAGCTGTTCTTAGATAAATCCACCATCAGCCCTTATAATCTGTCCTGTGATGTAAGCTGATTCATCACAGCATAAAAAGACAACAAGCTTCCCTATTTCTTCACTCTTTCCAAAACGTCCTAATGGAATTTCTTCTTCAAGCTCTTTTCTTTCATCTTCTCCAAGGAATGAATTCATGCTTGTATCAATAACTCCAGGCGCAATTGCATTTACCCTTATATTAGAAGGTGCAAGTTCTTTTGCTAGAGCTTTAGTAAATAAATTTATTCCTCCCTTGGTTGCTGAATAAAGAACTTCACAAGAAGCTCCTACTTCCCCCCAAATTGAAGATATATTTACTATGCTTCCGCTTTTTCTTGACATCATATAATTAACAACATGATTTGTTAAATACACAGGCCCTAATAAATTCACATTCATTATTCTATCAATAGATTCCTTATCTGAATCCATAAATAATCCTACGGTGCTTATTCCTGCATTATTTACAAGGATATCGATTCTTCCCATTGTAGTAATTATTTCATCTACCATGGTTTTAGTTTTTTCATAGGAGCTTATGTCTTCCTTAATTAAAATTCCATAGCCATTTATCTTCTTTATTTCCTCTAAGGTTTCTTTTGCTCCATCATCATCCTTTGAATAGTTAATTACAATGCTTGCTCCTTCTTTTGCAAGCTCTAATGCAATAGCTCGCCCTATTCCTCTTGATGCACCTGTAACAAGTGCAATTTTTCCGCTTAATCTTCCCATATATCTATACTGCAGATACAGGTCATGAATTTATGCCTGTATCTACCATGCACCACCTTTCACTATTATTTAAGAGTTTCCTTAAACACTCTCCTTACATTATCATAAAACACCTTTTCAATTTCTCTTTCTGTAAAATTACACTTTTTTAAAGTATGATATAATTTATCAAATTGAGATGAATCAGCTACTTCTACCTCATTAAGTATTCCATCAAAATCACTTCCAATACATAATACATCTATTCCGCCAATATTTTTTATATGTTCTGCATGGGCAGCTATTGCTTCAAGGGATGCCGTTTTCTCTCCTGAACTTTCTAGAAAATCCGAGCAGAAATTCAGCCCCATAACCCCGCCTTTATTGCTTAATGCTTTTATCATATCATCAGTTAAATTTCTAGGATGATTAGTCACTGATCTTGCATTGGAATGTGATGCAATAAATGGCTTGCTGCATATATCAAGTAAATCATAAAATCCCTTATCTGACAAATGGGATGCATCTGGCAGTATACCTAATCTTTCACACTCCCTTACAATATTAACTCCTTTTTCTGTAAGACCCTTATCCTTATACTTAAACTGATAGTTAGGATAGCCAAGATTATTTTTATAGTTCCATGTTATTGTGAGTATTCTTATTCCTTTATCATATACTTCATGAAGTTTTTTTACACTTCCCCTTACAACCTCACCTTCCTCTATGGAAAGAAAAGCACCTATTTTATTTTGTGATTCTGCTTTATCTAGTTCGTCTATATTCCTGACAAGGATAATATCTGAACTATTAGATTCTAATTCTTTCATAAATCTATCATATATCTTTGTAAATTCATTGTATGGACTAAAATTAAGCTTTTGATCCACAAATATGGCAAATACCTGTCCAAGACATTTTCCTTTTTTTAATTTTTCTATGTCCACTTTGCAGATGCTTTTATTCAAATGTAGATTTTCATAAAATATTCTACCTGCCGTGTCACAATGCAAATCTATAAACTTCACTAAATCTTCTTCCTTTCAACATCCTATTTTAGATAATCACTTATCTTTTCAGGGCCTCCTGTAACAGACTTCTTTATATAAAGACTATTTTTATTATCAACTTCTATTTTCCACTTAACAAGACTTATCTCCCCGTTATTTATTTCTATTGAAGTTATTGCTGATGGAAATACACAACATCCATCATTAAAATAAAGCCCTTCAGATGGAGCCGGGAATTTATCATTATGTGTGTGGCCGCATATAATCATCTTGTTTTCTTTTTTTGAAAGCTTTGATAGAATTTTATCTATCTTATCTCCCTTATCATAATTACTTGCAGGACTGGTTGGTGGCTTCATTCCTCCAATACCCTCCATAAACCTCCATAAATATCTTACAAGGAACCTGCTCATCTTCCAGAATTCACAGTTCAACGTATCTGCCTGATGACCATGAAATGCTAATATATTCTTATTTAAAGGCAGATACTTAAGTACTGCACATTCATAAAATTTTATCTGTGAATATAAGTTTATCATTTCACATGGAAAATCATCACCCATATTATTATATACTTTTTTCTGCTTTAAGATAAACTCTGAATGAGATTTTATAATATCATGATTTCCATAAAGGAGATAAAGCCTGTTTTTTTTATAAAATTTACCAAGTATTTTAAAAACATCATCATAGTTATAAGCAATACTTAAAATATTTTTGTTTTTCCAAAGTTCATCTCCATCACCAATTTCAATCAAGGTATAATCATTATTATAATAATAATTCAAAGCAGCCTTATATATATTTTCATTGAGCCTTAAAGAATCCTCATAACCTCCATTTCCTCTATGAACATCACTTATACATACTATTTTTGAATTATCATCAAAATTAATAATACACCCCTCACTCTCCAGTCTTGATATAAGCTCCCTGCTCTTCCTACACTTAATATCCATATGATCACGCTTTCTATATAATATCTCACCTAATATACTATGGAAAAATGTATTCTAAGTTGTCACTCAATAAATCCTGCTGAAATTCATTAATATCATATACAAAATAATAACTGCATATTAATAATTGATTATTCAAATTCATATATCGTTGTTTTCAAAGTTTAAAGGTTTTCCTTTTACTCACAGTTTTAATTATAGGAGGAAATATATGAATGAAAAAAATACTGTTTCTAATAATATATCCTGTGAATATTATGTTCCTTTAGGCAAGGCAGGATCCCTTGTAATACAGGCACCTGTTGTACTTTCACGAATAAAAATAACAATACCTCTTTCATCAAAAATAAATTTATCTAAATCATGTATGAAATTAAAGACAAAACAAAATAAAGTTTTTATCAAGAAACCGCGTTTATCTGATGAAAATAAACTCATATTAACAGGACATATTGAAAAATTTATTTTTTACACAGATACTGATTCCAATGACATCTTAAATATAAACAATTCTAAACTATTTAATCTCTATATTCCAATAGAAGAATATATTACTGTGAATTTCGATTAGATACCTGTAAGAAGCGAGAAAAATAATGAGTACTACTATGAAAAAGGTGATGAACCTATAAATTACAACATGGAATCCATACAAATTATTCAAGATGACATAGAATATACTGATTCAGGATATATAAGCGAACTGACACTATGCCTTGAGTTTTCACTTACTCAGATGCAGTATGTTTTCATTCCTGAACCTGAAGGAGATGTTATTCTATTACAGCCTCATTCTAATAAACCTATAAAAAATCCAAGCAATGATAATTTTTATTATAGTATAGGCTACGATTATTCTATGGGACTTATTGCAAATAAAACAATTGTAGATAATCTTCCATGATTCCTGATTCATATAGTTATATCTATGAAAAGCCATGTTTCTTGTAAAATATAAATTTTATAAGAAACATGGCTTTTTAAAATAGTATAATAAAAAATACTCAATACAGACTTAATATATAATGATAAAATTTATTCTATATCAGAAAGTTCCACTTTTGCCATATACCGAAGTTCTTCATTAATGCTACTATCTTCCCCCTCTTCATCAACCACAGTTATTGGAATTATTACTTCAAAAATGCTTCCCTTGCCTTTTTCACTTTCTACAGAAATGGTGCCATTATGAAGATTAACTAATCCTTTGACTATAAAAAGCCCTAATCCATTCCCTTCATGTCTTCGATTTAAAGTATCCTCAGAACTTTGAAAGAACTTATCAAATATATGCCTCTGGACTTCTTCACTCATCCCAATACCTGTATCCTTGATATATATATATACATTATTACTATCGTTTCTGCATTGCACATATAGTGTTCCGCCATCTATCATGCTCTTAATTGCATTTGATAGTAGGTTTAGAATAATCCTCTCTATTGCTGTTTTATCTATTGCAGTATATACTACTTCTTCTTCAGTATCAAATACTACTTCGATATTATTTACTGCTGCAAAATCTATTATTGTTTCAGTTATATCTTCAACAACCCTTATTATATTATACATCCTAAAATTTGTACTCATTATTCCTGATTCAAGCTTTGCAACGTCAATTGAATTATTTACAGCCTTGCTGAGCCTATTGCAGTTTTTTATTATATAATTTAGCCTGGTTTTATAATAATCTTTATCATAATCATCATTGTCACACTTCATTTTTAAAAGCTTTGCTGAATTCAATATTATATTTATCGGCGTCCTAAATTCATGAGACATTAATATTATATAATCTGTCTTTATCTTATCCCTTTCAATAGCTGCAATAGCTTCAGAATTAGCTAATTCAACCTTCTTTCTATTATAAAAATTCATATAAATCAAATATGTGAGCAGCGATATTAAGCTAATAGCTGTCAACCAAAATGTATATATAATCCATTTAGGTAAAGCAAGGTTATATGGTTTTTTATTTATAAACTTACTATCTTCCGGCAGATTCAATGGATTTATATTATATCGTCTTATTGCTTTAAAATTAAACAATAAGGTATTTGTTGAATTAAAAGAAGGTGTAATAATATATGCCTGACTTTCAGAATCTCCATTTTCTACTGAATTCAATAGACTTGCACCTATTTGTCCAAGCTTTTCGCCATCATTTACTACTCCTCCTATAGCTCCTGCTTCTACATAATTATATAAAGTACTATATATTGGAACATCTGTTATACTTTGAATTATTTCAATGACATTTGCTGATGAAACTACTGATTTAATTTTTTCATCTATATATGTACTGCATAAAAGTATAGCTGAATCAGAAAAATCCTCACTCTTAAGAATATCTTCCATACGGTTTATGGTATTTGATTTAAATATCTTAATTTCTATGTCTCCATTATTTTCTGGATATGTAGCTGAAATATTGGCAATTATGTTTTTAGAATAAATGCTGTCATCGCAAAAAACATAAATTTTTTTAATATTTTTATGTATTTTTTCTATTTCGTCTATACATTCTATGCATGTTTCAATATTTATTACCCCTGATAAATACTTCTTTTCTTCTTCTGTCATATCTATAATACTGTTTATTCCTACAAAAAAAACTGGCTTTTTATAAATCACCCTCTGTTCATCAAATAGATGTGTTTTTACAATATCAAGTGATTCATCATCCATAGCAAAAATATAATCTATATTTTGATTTTCATATTTTGCATCTAGATAATTCAAAAAAGATTCATGATATGTAAATGTATTTTTTGAATATGAATCAAGATATTCAGTTCTTATACTATTATTCTTTCCAAGAATATTTCTAAATCCTTTTAATATTGATGATTCCCATTCATTCTGATAACTGTATGAGCCTATAGCTAGTATAGTCTTTCTTTCAACATTTGACGAATAAGCTGAAATAGCTGAACAATTAAATAGAAGCATGATACACAAAATAACTACTCTTAATCTTTTAAATTTAAACTTCATATAATAACACCATCACATTTAAAATATTTATTTATACTATCTTTTGATAAAATAATATTCAATATTCACATTTGTGATTTATTATAGGTAAACATAAATCAGCTTATGCGACTACTTAGATAACATAATTCAATAATAAAATGTTATTTTTATAGCAGCATAAGCTGAATTTTATATTAAATCTTATTAATCTATAAATCCTAAAAGCTTAAGAACTTCTCTTCCAATTTTTCTTTCAGTTCCTTTATGTGGATAGCAGTGAATATGGATTGCAGGATTAAAGTTAAGCTCAATTATTCCATAAGGCTTATTTTCATCACTATAATCTTCAAGCATCATATCAACACCGCATATCTTAGCATTTACCGCCTTTGCACATTGGACAGCAATTTCTTTGAATTTCTCTGGTATCTTATCAGTATAATCTATACTGTCTCCTCCAGTGCTTATATTTGAATTTTCTCTTAAATATACAATTTCATCTTTAGATGGAATATACTCGAAATTCTTATTTTGAATCTTTAAGAATAGTTCTGCATTTTCATCAAGATTTATTTTTTCAAGAGGTGTTACATAGTGATATCCCCTTAAAGGATCCTGATTCTTTATCTCTGTAAGCTCTCTTATAGATTTTTCTCCGTCCCCAACAACATTTGCAGGCACTCTGTGAAGTATTCCACATACTTTTTCATCTATAACTAAGAATCTATATTCTTTTCCCTTTATAAATTCCTCAATCAGAACTGTACTATCATATTTAAATGCTATTTTTAAAGCTTCAACAATTCTTTCCTTATTTGTTCCCTCACTAAATATGCTTATTCCTGTTCCAAAATTAGTTGATTTAGGTTTAATTACTATTGGCTTGTTTTCATAAGCTTGTGCTGCACTTATTCCCTCCTCTAGTGAATTTACTTCAATACCTTCCGGAACCTTTATACCATGTTCTCTTAAAACTTTTTTAGTTACGCTTTTATTTTCCATAATAAGAACACTTATATACGTGTCCTTTGATGTCTTAGTAGCCTGTCTTACATATTCTGTCTTACAGCCTTTCTTAAGTGATATAAAATTTTCTGCTCTATCTAAAACTTCTGTCTTTATTCCTCTTTTTATTGCTTCCTTCATTAATATCTGAGTTGATAATTCCATATCCTCAAATCCCTGAAGCTTGAATCTGTTTTTATATGCTTCTTCCTTATATTTCCCTGCAAGTTCTAAATGAGCATTAACATATCCCTTTTTCTTTACCATTTCATTTATTTTATAAGTATAAGTCAGTTTTGAATCCTCAACCCTTTTTATCATAATATCTATTACACCTTCTTCTTTAAGGTTAAGAATCTGACTTATATTTTTCATTTCATTTAATATTTCTAATGACCATGATTTTCTGGATATCTTATTTCCATTTCTCATTAATTGAATATTATCAAGTCCATGCTTAGCTATATTATTTTGATTTTCAGTAGCTTCTATTTGCCAGTCTTTATAATCTGACTCTTCTTTAAAAAGAAGATATAAATTAAAGATTTGAAGAAAATGGAGGTCTTCAAGACTTATCCCACCTTTTTCAAAAGGATTTATATCAATACTTCTATATTCCAGATACTTTATTCCATCATTTAAAAGTGATTCCATAAAATTATCCACGTCTTGAGGCTTGAGCCTTACGCAACTATATAACTCCTTATGACTGTCTATTAACTTATCATTTATAAAACCTTTCAGGCTGCCCACATAATTTTCAACACAACTATAATCAGGTAAGAGTTCTACCTTGTTTGTATAACCACAGTTACTGTTTCTATATGATACCGCACCATCATTTGTAAAGCTGTCTTCTGCAATTTCTTTACTTATATTCATGCAGCATCTGCATCCATAAGTTTTATGAACAATGCCGCTTGCACCCATGAGATAAACTATAAGCCATCTATATCTCAGATAATTTCGTGCTATTTTAAGATATATTGAATTCTTAAAATCCTTATAGCAATTTTTATCATCCACACTATCCTTTGACGAACTGGCATATATATGATTATCATATAACTTTCTCATTAAATTCTCATCAAATGAAAAATTATAATGAATCCCGCATATAAGCTGCCTCTTTCCGCCATACTTCTTTATTAAATTTTTCCTATATTCATGTGCTGAATTGCCCTTTTCATCATCATCATATTTAGCAACCTTTATATCATTATCATCAGGAACTATACTTGGCATTGATTGAGGCCACAAATATTCTTCTCCTATTTCAGATACAGAAATATCATAAAGAGCATTTGTAAAGTCATAAACCTGTTCAGGAGTATTTAAAGGAGGTGTTATCACCTCCATTTGAGATTCTGCAAAATCTGTAGTTATATATGGGTTATCGTTCTTTGACCCAAAAACTTCAGGATGAAGACTCTGAGCAATATTTCCATCTTTATATACCCTTAAAGTCTCTCTTTCTATCCCATAATTACCTCTTAACAATTCACAAGGTGAGCATACTTTCTTAATTTTTTCTAACATTTTACCTCCTAAATTATATGTAATAATATCATGTTTCCTATAATCTCAACAAACACATTTTTATACTATAATCATATGCTATATTAATCTTTTATACAGTCAGAACTATCAATACTTATTATTTCATTACATTCATCTTCATCGCTTTTTGTAATTATAGTCAGCATAAATAAAACTAATTTATTGGCATTAGTAATGTTTAGCCTGTAATGATTCCATGTACCTTCTTTTCTGCATTTAACAATGCCACAATCCATAAGAACTTTCATATGATGTGATAATGTAGGCTGTGTGAAATCAAAATTCTTTAATATCTCACATGCACATTTTTCACTTCCAGATAAGAGCCTTATTATTCTCAGCCTGTTTGAATCACTGAGTGCCTTCAGTATTCTGGCATTCTTTTCATAATCCATTATTCCACCCCTTATATAGACATATATCTATATTGAGTATACAATCACAATATAGATAGGTCAATATAAATGTATATATATTCTAAATTAATATATTATTAGCATAATTCATATTATTAATACTGACTTTGATATATTGCAAAATACAAAATATAAATTTATTTTTTATTATTAATACACATAACTATTTTTTCACTGTGATTAAAATATATACATTCAAGTACATCTATATACCTTTTCAGAATAATACTTTTTAGTTCAGCTGAAGTATTATATTATAAAGAATTTTTTACTGAACATATTAGTATCATATTTCCTTTGAGTAAAATATAGTTTATTAAAATCTATAATTATCCATTTAAATAAAAAAATCTGCTAATGTTTCTTTTGTTTTCATTAACAGATTATAATAATTATAAATTAGATTTAATTTATGATAACATATCTACACATCAACTACTTTAATATTTACAAATCTATCAGGATGATAAATCAGAGAACCTAATACAAGTAATTTAAAAAACACATTACTTTTAAAAGATAGTGAAGCCCATTCCTCAGTGTCCGTATTTATTATTACCTGATTCTTTAAAAATAAATCTTCTCCAACCTTATCACGCTTCATGTAATTTTCTTTCCGTACTGTTTTCTGATTTTGTCTTTTCACATAACCTCACCCTTTCTTATAATTCACACAATTTATTTTCTATAGTTTTATATTTAAATTATAATATCTTCATTGATTATTTACAATATTTTACTTATATGACAATAAAAATATATGCACTTAATTAAATAAATCATAGAAATATTATATAAAGAGGAAACATATTTTTATAACACGTTTCCTCTTTTATAATATTTCTATATAACTCTGAAATTAAAAGAAATTTCACATGATGTCTAGTTTACCGAAGCTTCTGTTTTATTATTTTTTAAACTAGCACTTCCATCTTCGTTATTTTTAAAAACCATCTTAAGTAATACCGGTGTGATTATTGTAGTTATCAATACCATTATTATTATCGGTCCTACAAAGTATTCACTCATAAGCCCAAGAGATATTCCTTTGCTTGCAACAATTAAAGCTACTTCACCCCTTGATATCATTCCAACCCCTATCTGAATACATTCCCTATTCTTATATCTGCATATCTTTGCACCTAATCCGCATCCAATGATTTTACTCATAATAGCTACCAAAGTTAATAATCCAGTAAATGCAATAATCCTAAAATTCATTTCTGGAAGCGTTATGCATATTCCTATACTTGCAAAAAACATAGGAGATAAAAGCATATACGAAACAGTTTCAAATCTATTTTTAATATAATCCCTTTCATTATTCTTAGATAAAATAAGACCTGCAATAAAAGCTCCTGTTATATCTGCCACTCCAAAAAATTCTTCTGCTGCAAATGACATTAATAAGCATATTACAAATGCAAAAATAACAAATCTTCTTTTATCAACATTATATTTATGTGTCCATTTATCAAAAAGAACAGCAATAACAAGTCCGATTATCAATGCAAAAACAAAAAATCCTATTATCTTAAATATTACTATACTTAAACTCACATCTGGATCTGAAATACTAGTAATTACAGTCAATGCTAAGATTCCTAATATATCATCTATAATAGCTGCACCAAGTATGGCATTTCCTGCACGTGTAGAAAGACTTCCCAGTTCCTTCAAGGTCTCAACAGTAATGCTCACTGATGTAGCAGTAAGTACTATACCTATAAAAATGCTCTGTACTGTACTGCTTACATTTACTATTTCCTCAGTCTTGAACAATTCTGCTATTGCAAACCCTCCAAGGAGAGGAATTATAACTCCTAATGATGCAATTATTAATGAAGCCCTGCCACTTTCTTTAAGTTCATCAATATTACTTTCCAGCCCAGCTGTAAACATTAGTACAATTACTCCTAATTCCGCCATCTGACTGATGAATTCTGTTTCGTTCAAAATATTAAACATTGCTGGACCGAGTATTACTCCTGCAAGCAATGCCCCAACAACCTGTGGAAGGTTAAACCTTTTTGTAAGAAGTGATAAACATTTTGTACTCAATAATATCAATGCTATGTCTAATAGATACTTGTATGACATAACTTCACCCCCATATAATACTAACTATCTTTATTATATTTTATCATTATACTCACGAGTTTAAAACAATTTATTCTATTTTTTCAAAACTTATACATAATATTATTTATACTAGTTCTGTATGTGTCTTGATTTAATATATTATATATGACTTTATTTAATTATCATAAGTTCTAGTAATAGCATACTACCGGTGTACCTTCTTCAATATTATAAAATATATCATTAGCCAATGAATATGGAAGATTTACACATCCATGAGATCCATTCCTCATATATATCTGTCCTCCAAAACTGTACCTCCAGCTTGCATCATGAAGTCCTATATTACCATTAAAAGGCATCCAGAATGATACCGGAGATCTATAGTTTTCTCCTACAAGTACAGAATCCTTATCCTTATATTTCAGCTTATATGTTCCTTCAGGAGTCATAGTTCCATTAGCAACACATCCTGATACTATATCACCTTCTGCAATAATGCTTCCATCCTTATAGAACCACAAATGCTGATTAGTAAGGTCAATTTCTACACATGTCTTATCAATGTCATTTATTATTGTATTGATTCCAGTCTGTTCATATACAGGCTCCCTTGTAGTACTCTTCCTGCTCTCTATATCTTTCATAAGTTCCTCTGTTTCCGCTTCTCTGTTTATTTTAAATCCATAATCGCCTCCAGCTGCACTTACTGTCCTTCCGCTTGTACTATACATAGTCCGTGTAATTCCAACTGTATCGTATTTATCTGCAAATCCATTTACGAATTCTCTTACTTTATCTTTATTTATCTTAAAATCATAATTTTCATCAATATCAATCCAATCTTTCATAATATTCATATCGATATTTTCTTCAATACTTCCGAGATCGTATATTACCTTTGAATCCTTATATTCATTTAATATATTTTTTATCTTTTCAGCTTTTTCTGAAGACTTTGTATACTGTGGATTTTCATAACACTGTTCACCTTCAATATCCAGAATATTCTGTCCTGATAATATGGCATTCTTTATTTTTTCTTTAAATAAATCTTTATTTATTTTGTTTCCATAAACCTCATCCTGGATTTTAAACTCATTATTTACATAAATAAACTGGGGATTTTCAGGTTCAATTATGTTTTCCTTATCAAAGAAATTAAGCTTATCTATTATAGTATTCAATTTATCTTCATTATATGTTATTAACAAATTATTTTTATCCATGCTTCCACTGCTTATAATACTTTTCAGCCATGAAGATTCATTCTGCTTCTGCTTAAGTGATTTAATTACATCACTTATATCCTGACTATATTTCAAATTAAAATCATTCCCATAAATAACATTGGTAACTCCATCACGTCCCTTTAATGTAAGAGTATAATCATCAATGCATTCTTCAAGATATTCTTCTGCATCTTCAACACTTTTACCTGAAATATTAATACAGTTTATTTCTGAACCTAGAAAAAAATGATTTTCAAAATAAAGGTGAAATAAGATATAGACTGTCCCGAACATTATTATTGTAATAACTATACATTTACTTTTAAGTTTTAAAAAAATATTCCTTATAGATTTCTTTTCATTTTTCTTATATCTCCTTCCTTTTTTTTTCACAATAAATTTAAGACCTTTTTTTCTTTTATTTCTCTCTCTTCGGCTTATCATGACACTGCTTTCAAAATCATAACCTTTATCAGCATAATCACTATCATTCTGCCTTTCAATAACTTCATTATTATTATCATTTACATCATAATACTTCATCTATAATACTCTCCATCTTATAAATAATTCCATATAACCCATTAATTATATCATGTTTTTAATATATTAATCACTTTAATATAATTTAATGTCAGTTTTTCTTCGGCAATATCTATTAAACCGATGAATTTCATAATTTTAATGTTATAATATTATGAAATTAAATATTAAAAGGAGACATTAATTTATGCAGAAACTTCTTAGCAAAATGCGTCAGGCAATAAATGATTATAATTTAATAGAAGATGGAGACAAAATTGCAGTCGGACTTTCAGGTGGTAAGGATAGTCTTACACTTCTTCATCTTTTAAATTCATATAAAAAATTTTCCCCAGAAAAATTTGAACTTATAGCTATAACCTTGAATCCAGGAGGTGTCGATAACAGTCCTCTCCATAAGCTATGCAAAGATTTAGAAGTACCATTTTATGAAATACAGACAAATATACAGGAAATTGTCTTTGAAATAAGAAAAGAAAATAACCCATGCTCCTTATGTGCAAAACTTAGAAGAGGTGCTCTTCACAGTAATGCCAGGGAACTCGGATGCAATAAGGTTGCATTAGGTCATCATAAAGATGATGCAATTGAAACATTGATGCTTTCTCTTTCATATGAAGGCCGTATCAACTGCTTTTCTCCAAAAACATTCATGGATAAAGAAAACATAACATTAATAAGACCAATGGTCTATATTGCTGAAGAATCAATAAAGAGAATTGTGAAAAAGTATAATTTCCCTGTGATACAAAATCCATGTCCTGCTGATAAAAAAACAAGAAGAGAAGATATGAAAAAACTCATTTACGAACTTAATCATAGAATTCCGGGTTTTAAAGATAATCTTTTTGGTGCACTTACTAATTCTGAGCAGCTCTTTATCTGGGATAAAGAAAAAATAAAAAAAGAATAATCCTTCATATATTTCTTCTATCTGCCAGCGGCAAGCTCAGATTCAGTTTTAACAATAATAAAGAACTTCCAAAAATACTTATCATTTTTGAAAGTTCTTTATATGATTAAATACAACAATTATTTTTCTTTTTTGGTAATAAATGTATTTTAGTATATTTATTTTTCCATTTATGCTGTAATCTGCTTTTCTGTATCAACAAGATTTTTCAGCCATTTTTTCTGTCTGTATCTTCTAAATCCTATAACAAATTTATATGCTTCTTCAAAAGTAACCATTGCATAAACATAATAAATTGGAAGCCCTAATGATATCCCGCCTAAAAACGCAAGTGGTATACCAACACACCAGACACCTGTAAGATCTAGCAAAAGTGCTGCAGTAGTATCTCCCCCGCTTCGAAGTATTCCAGTAATATTAACAAGATTAAACATTCTAAATGGAAGGTAAATTATAAATACTAAAAGACACTTTCTTATATCCATTGCAGTAGCATCTGTAACTACAAATAATTTAATTATTGGTGTTCTTAAGAAAAAGAAAGCTACAGCCATTATCATTGTTAAAGCAAACTGCATTACTATAAAATAAGTTGCATGTTTTTCAGCTTTATGAAGCTTATTTGCTCCAAGTTCATTTCCTAAAATTACTGCAGTTGCAGCACTGATTCCCTGAAAAAGAACTATGCACAGCTGTTCAACATTCTGTGTTATTGTAATTGAAGCAACAGCCTCATCTCCCATTCTTCCATAAACAAGAGAATACATCGTAACTCCAAGTCCCCACATGAATTCATTTGCAATGACAGGAGATACTGTTTTGAAATATATTTTTACAAAATCTCTGTTAAAACTAAAAAGTTCCTTAATTCTTGCTGCTGCTGGATTCTTATCTATATATACATATCCTAAAAGACATAAACACTCAATTATTCTTGCAATCAATGTTGCTATAGCAGCACCTCTCACTCCTAATTCCGGAGCACCAAAATGTCCAAAAATTAATGTATAATTTAATATTATATTTATTCCAATAGAAAGAATGCTTATTATTACCGGTGCCTTTACCTTATTTACACCTCTAAGCAGTGAAATATAACAGTTAGTCACTGCTGTCATAGGATAACTTATTGCAGCTATTCCTAAATAGGCAGCTCCAATTGCAATTGTATTTTCACTTGGTGTAAATATCCTCATTACACCTTCTGGTGCAAAAATTCCTGCCAGAACAAATATTATAGAACCTATTAACGCCATAGCAAGCGACATTCCTAAAACTTTATGTATATTTTTTATATCTTTTTTTCCCCAATATTGTGCTGTGAGTATTGATGATCCACTTACTATTCCAAAAAGCAGCAGTGTAAATACAAAAAATACCTTGTTGGCTAGTCCTACTGCTGCAATTTCAGTCTGACCAAGCTGTCCGATCATCATAGTATCAACGAGATTCAATATAGTATTCAGCATTGCCTGTGCCGCAACTGGAATCATAATTGCTATTGATTTTTTAATAAACTTTTTATCTGAAATCATTTCAGTCATATATGATGTCATTCCTATTCTCCTTCTTTAAAATTGACTTTTATTTAGTGCTATACTAACAAATTATATCATCTAACCATATTATATAAAACCTATTTCTTCTAGTTAATTATGTTTAAAAATAGTGGCTATATTAATATAGTAGATAATAAATTTATTCTTATTTTTATTTAAACATATATTTAAAATCAAATTATGGGACATGACTAAAAATTGATGGGTAATAATACTCTAAATATCTGCTCAAAAAATTATCAGAAAAAATTTAATTATACTATATACTTTTTTCATAAGCACGGATATAATTATCTAAACGGAGGTGAGTATTTTGGCATTAGGCATGTTAAATATATTATTTTGTCTAACTATATTTTTATCTATTTTCAGCATTATAATTATAACTATTAAGAACGGAACACTATTAAACAAATTCTGGATACTTATTTTACTTGTTATGTACTGTTTAATATTATCATTCATCAATTTTACAGCAGTACCTTCTAATTATATAATAAATAAAACCATATCAGTAATTTTTGCATTATGTTCTGTTTCTGCATTAGGATTAAGATCATTAAAAAACAATGATAACAGATTTTGTAGAATACTGCTTATAATATCAATTGTTGGAAACATGATTCAACTATTGTTTTTCTAATAAAATATAATACAGATATCAAATTTTATATACAAATAAATCTGATACCTGTATTGTTTTTTTCACACCCATATATAATATCAGTTAATAGTTCCCTGATCTCTTTATCTAAAACCATTTTAACTGTTCTTCATAATAATCTTTTCTATAATCATCAATAATATCAGTCATCCTATATATAAGTCCATATTTATTGCACTCCCCTACAAATGCCTCCCATAACTCTCTACTTTTAGGAGATTCACATTCGTAACTGTCGCCAAAAGTATCCATATATCTTTTTACTATTTTTTGATCTGGAAACATTTTTATTATCTTCTCATAATAATAATCCCTCTGATTCCCTCTTAAGGCGAGTCCCATTCCATATGCAAATATAAATTTTGCTCCACTTTCATATGCCTTCCTGACTATATTCCTTATATTATGCATATCATCATTTATAAATGGAAGTACAGGCATTAAAAGAATTCCTGTATAAATTCCTGCATCACTGAGTATTTTTATTGATTCAAACCGCTTTGAACTAGGACTTACATTCGGTTCTATAAGCCTGCATAAATTATCATCATATGTTGTAATTGTAATTTTTATAAGAACAGGAGAATGAGTCTGTATTTTTCTCAATATATCGATATCCCTTGTAATGAGCGGACTCTTTGTAGCAATTCCTATTCCAAATCCAAATTCATCAATAATCTTCAAAGCTTCCCGTGTATACTCATATTTC
>JAEWQX010000185.1 GCA_023399035.1 Bacillota bacterium
ATTAGAACAGATTCCTCTTGCAATTTATGATAAAATTATTGTAATTAAATAATAAAAATACAAAATATATATAAATATACATGATAAGTTATTGAAAATATGTAAAAATAGTGATACATTGGTATAGTGGTATTACCACTGGACCAATGTATTTTTATTTAGTTAGATTAATATAAATTATTTAAACATTCATATAGTGTATAAGCCTAATAAGTTATACTGAGAACAGTATTCTATTGACTATAATAATTTATTGCTAAAGATTTAGACAATAATTCTTAGAACTACATAATATATGGTCTGATTAATAATAGTTAGGGGGTGAATCTTAATGAAATATTTACAGCAGCTTATGATTATATTGGTGGCATATATTTTGGGAGTTATACTTCAGAGTGCATTAAGTCTTCCAATACCAGGAACTGTATTAGGTCTTATAATACTTTTCTTAGGATTATATAGTGGAATTATAAAGGTTGAAATGATAGAAGATATGTGTGAGATTTTAATATCCCATATGTCTTTTTTGTTTATTCCAGCAGGTGTAGGTCTTATTACTAGCTTTAGTCTGATAAATGGAAAAATTATAGCATTTTCATTAATAATATTGATTTCAACAGTTATAGTATGGGTTGTTACAGCATATGTTGTTAAATTTTTAAGAAAGGTGTGTTCAAAGTGAATGATATAATAAATTCCCCAGTTTTTGGAGTGTTAATTTCGATTATTGCATATATCATAGGGTGTGTTATAAAAAATAAGCTGAAGCTTTCATTGTTTAACCCTCTTCTTATTGCAATAATAATTTTGATTGCTGCGCTGTCATCTTTTCATATTGAATATAGTGCCTACAGCAAAGGCGGTGAAATAATTTCTTTCTTCCTGGCTCCAGCCACCGTTGCACTTGCACTTCCGTTATATAAGAAGTTTTCGTTATTTAAGAAAAATGCATTTCCTATACTGGCAGGAATAATATGCGGAGCATTGTCCGGAATAGTGACTGTAATTGTACTTGCAAAAACCTTCAGATTGTCAGAGCAACTTACAGTATCCATAATGCCGAAATCTATAACTACGCCAATAGGAATGGCTCTCTCAGAACAGCTTGGGGGACTGCCATCTATAACTGTTGTTGCAATCATTGTAACTGGAATACTGGGCTCTATTATGGGACCATTCCTTAATAAAATATTTAAAATAAATGATAAGGTTGCAATGGGGATTGCAATGGGAAATGCATCCCATGCAGTTGGTGCAGCAAGAGCTATGGAACTAGGAGAAATAGAAGGTGCAATGAGCAGCCTTACTATTGCAATTGCTGGAATTATCACTGTTATTATAGTGCCGCCAATATGGAATTTTTTCATAAGTTTTATGGGATGATTTATGAAAGATTTTAAATCCTTTATGAAAATCATATTTTAAGAAGGAACAGCTATGGGCTATGATTGTAAGAAAAAAATTATGCAGAGGATGGTAACATATAAATGCTTAATCCAGTGAAAAGCACAAAGGTATATGAAGCAGTAATGGAGCAGATTAAAGACAGTGTTAAAAGCGGTGAGCTGAAGAGAGGGGATAAGCTTCTCTCTGAAAGAGAACTTTCAGAAAAGCTGCAAGTTAGCAGAACATCTGTAAGGGAGGCATTAAAATCCCTCAATATGCTTGGACTAATAGAGTCAAAGCATGGAGAAGGAAATTTCATAAAGGATAATATTGAAGACAGCTTATTAGAGCCTTTATCAATGTTATTTCTACTTATTGGAAGCAGGAATGAGGAAATAATTCAGCTGAGAAGGATAATTGAACCGCAGTGCGCATCCATGGCAGCAGAAAATATAACAGACTCCGATTTAGAAGAACTAAATGAAATACTTATTGAAATGGAGAAGACTTCAGATGATGACTTAAGCGCGGAACTGGACAAGAAGTTTCATTATAAGATTGCACAGTCATGTGGAAATATGCTCATTTCTACAATAATGTTTTCAGTTTCAGCTCTTATAGAAAAATATATAGACAGTTCTCATATACATAAGTACAATAAAGAAAAGGTAAACTGCCAGCATAAAGCAATTTATACCGCATTAAAGGAACATGATGAAAAGGAAGCCTTTAAATTATTAAGTGAACATCTTGACTGTGGAATAAATTAATTTTTATTATATATATTAAAGAAGTTTTTCTGCTATATCCATAGAAGTCATAAAAATATCAATGCAGCCACTTTTTAAGGCAGCTTTTATGGCTTCTATTTTTTCTCTGCCTGTTGAAACAGCAATTGTTGTAGTATTTTTCAGTTCATTTAGTGATATTCCAATAGAACGTGAATTTAAATCATTATCAATAATTGTACCATCCTTTGATATATATGATGTACATACAGATGCAGCAGCATTCTGCGAAGTGAGATTTGATATATCTGCTTCACAAAATGCTCCTCCAAGATAGGAAGTGGAAGAAAGGTTTATTTCTCCAATACCTACAAGTGCAATATTACATGACCTTCCTTTTGCAAGTATCTGCGAAATGGAAGGTTCTTTTTTTATAAGTTCACATGTTTCTCTGTTTTGAAGGACAATAGGTGCATTTAAAAGACAGTAATCTCCGCCTGTTTTCCTTGCAAAGTTTTCTGCTATTATATTTGCATGCCATGTATGGCCTTGTGTTCCAAGATTCCCTACAAGGGGAACAAAAAGCAGGCCTTCTCTTGTAAGCTTATGTGCATAATCTGAAATAGAGGCAATTGTACGTCCACTCATAACACCAATGAGGGAATTGTCCGTAAAATATTTATCAAGCTGATCTGCACAGCACTGTCCTAGTTTGTCGATTGCTTCATCTGATGTCTTATATGAAAAATTAAATACAAAGGATTCCTTTAATGAATATTTTTTCATTAGCTCATCTTCTAATATAAATTCCTGACTGTAGGGATTGTTTATTGTAAATTCAACAATATGATTTTTCTTTGCAAAATTGAGCATTCTGCACACCTGAGGCTTTGAAATCCCAAGATTCTGGGAAATATCCTTCTGGCTCATATTATCTTCATAAAATAACTTGCATATTTTAACAACAAGACGTTCATTATCGTATATAGCCATTTTTTTCTCCTTTCATATATGAAATATTCTGTATTTTATTAGTAACTGTAGAAGTACAGGCTTTCTATGTATAGTTTTTATAAAATTTAATAAGTGCTTCAAAATAATAAATGTAATCTCTAATATGAAATTCTTCAGTTAAGGAGATTTATATATAGAAGTTAATATATTTATTTTATCAAGGAATATTTTTTATGACTTTAAGTGAAATAAATTTCAATAATAGAAATATATTCTAATTATATATTATCATAGTGACAAGGAAGCTAACAAGAAAGGAATGAAATTTATGCAGAATAAAAAATATGGAGAGTTCGGCGGGCAGTATGTTTCTGAGTCCCTTATGAATACATTAAAAGAGTTAGAGGATGCTTATAATCAAGCTATTAATGATCCTAAGTTCTGGGATGAATATAATTATTATATGAAGGAATATGTTGGAAGGGAAAATCCATTATACCTTGCATCAAAGCTCAGTGCAAAATATGGACCTAAGATATATTTGAAGAGAGAAGACCTAAATCATACAGGGGCACATAAAATCAACAATGTTATAGGTCAGATACTTCTTGCAAAAAGAATGGGCAAGAAGAAGGTAATTGCTGAAACAGGAGCAGGACAGCATGGTGTTGCAACAGCTACTGGTGCTGCATTATTTGATATGGAATGCAAGGTATTTATGGGAACAGAAGATATTAAGAGACAGAAGCTAAATGTTTTGAGAATGGAAATGCTAGGTGCAAAAGTTATTCCCGTAACATCAGGAAGCAATACATTAAAGGATGCAACAAATGAAGCTATAAGGACATGGTCAAAGGAAGCAGAAGACACATTTTATGTTTTGGGTTCAGCAGTAGGGCCACATCCATACCCTGAAATAGTTAAAAACTTTCAAAGTATAATAAGCAAGGAAGCTAAAAAGCAGATATTAGAAAAGGAAGGAAGATTACCTTCAGCTGTAGTTGCATGCTGTGGTGGTGGATCAAACTCAATTGGAATGTTTGCAGAATTCATTGATGAGCATGATGTTAAATTATATGGTGTTGAAGCAGCAGGTAAAGGAATTGAAACTGGAGAACATGCAGCAGCATTTTCAGAAAAAAGAGTAGGAGTATTACATGGAATGAGATCATATCTTCTTCAGGATGAAGATGGAAATATTGAACTTGCATATTCCATTTCAGCAGGTCTTGATTATCCGGGAATCGGACCTGAACATGCGTATCTTGGCAGTATAGGACGAGTAACATATGACAGCGTTACAGATAGTGAAGCAATGGAAGCACTTCTTGAATTATGCAGAATGGAAGGAATAATCCCTGCAATTGAAAGTGCACATGCACTTGCATATCTGCCAAAGCTCTGCAGGAACCTTACACAAGATGATATTGTAATAGTATGTCTTTCTGGCCGTGGAGACAAGGATGTTACTACAATTGCAAAATATATTGAAGATAGAGGTGGCTTAAATGAATAGAATTGAAAGAAGATTAAAGGAGCTTCAAAAAGAAAACAAGAAAGCTTTTATAACTTATATGACAGCAGGGCTTCCTGACATGAAAAAGAGCGCAGAAATAATAAAGGCTCAATGGCAGGCAGGAATTGATATAATTGAACTTGGAATACCATTTTCAGATCCTATAGCTGATGGCCCGGTAATTCAGGATGCTTCATACAGATCAATTCAAAAGGGGACAAACCTTAAGAAGGTATTTGAACTTGTAAAGGAAGTAAGAAAGGACTGCCAAGTTCCAATTGTATTCATGCTTTATTTCAATACAATTTTATATTATGGAATAGAAAGGTTTGTAAATAAATGCATAGAGTGCGGAGTTGATGGAATGATAATTCCTGACCTTCCTTTTGAGGAAACATTTGAAATAAGGGAATTCTTAGATAAGGATGAAAATGCACCATTTTTGATTCCTCTTGTTTCGCCAGTTTCAAAGGATAGAATTCCAATGCTCGTTGAGGACCAGAAGGGATTTGTATACTGCGTTTCATCAATGGGTGTAACAGGGCAGAATGCAGATTTTCATAAGGATGTAAGAAACTATCTTATGAAGGTTAAGGAAACATCAAAGATTCCTGTAATGATGGGTTTTGGAATAAGAAATGCAGATGATGTTGAGAAATATAAAGATGTCATTGATGGATGCATAGTCGGTTCACATTTCATAGAAATCATGGAAAAGAGCAGTTATGACACTGATGTGATAAAGGATTATATAACTGGATTTAAGTCAGAATTAAATAAATAATAAATGATTTGTTTTTGGTAATTTGAATAATAAAATAAAAAATGAGTAAATGAGTAGAACCATTCCGCTCATTTACTCATTTTTTATTCACTTAAGTCGTGTACAAAAAATTTATGAGTTTATTGTTACATATTATGGTAAAATTAATATATACAACTGTAAATAAATGTACATACAAAGGATAATGTATTGATAATAAAATTATTCTAGGGAAGTGGTAATATGATAAAAGATATTCTTGTAATGGGTGGAAGCTGTTTTATAGGAAAAAAGATAGTTAATGTCCTTCTTGAAAATGGTTATAATGTATATACCTTAAATAGAGGAAAACACAGTGGTGGCAGTAAAGAAGCCACAAACATTATATGCGATAGAAATGATACAAAAAATATGAAAAAGGCTCTTGAAAAATATAATTTTGATGCAGTAATCGATGTATCAGGTTTTAACAGGCTTCAGGCAGAAATCCTCTACAATTCATTGAATATGGATAATATTAAGAAATTTATATTCATAA
>JAEWQX010000200.1 GCA_023399035.1 Bacillota bacterium
GGAAATAGTAAATGGCATTAGATATTAGTAAAATAATTATTTTTGGATTAAATGGAGAGCGTTATGCAGCAGATATAAAAGAAGTAGAAAGGATACTTGGATATGAAGAACCTACAGTTCTTCCAGATGCTCCAGCTTTTGTGAAGGGTGTCATAAATCATGAAGATAAGATACTTCCAATCATAAGCTTATCTAAGAAGTTCAGAATTGGTGAAGGAACAGATTACGAAACTAGAAAGATTATAGTTGTAAAGAGAAAAGAAAAGAAGTTTGGTATAATTGTAGACAATGTTTATGAAGTAAGAGATATTGATAGCAGTACAATAGAAAGTGCTCCTGAAATAACTAATACAGCAGAAAGAAAATATATAAGCGGATTAATTAAACTTGAAAATAATATTATTATATTACTAGATTTAGAAAAGATATTGTCTATAGAGGATGAAGATAAGATTTTTTAGGGGGTAAAGATGGGGAATAATGAGGTTAAAGTCGGTATAGCTGATTTAAATCTGGTTCTTGATCCAGGAACAATCATGACCATAGGGCTAGGCTCTTGTATAGGAATTGCTTTGTATGACAGGAATAAGAAGGTGGCTGGATTATCACATATCATGCTTCCTGACAGCACACAATTTAAAAGTGCCAGTAATCCAATGAAGTTTGCGGATTCAGCTATTCCCTTACTTGTAGAAAAAATGAAGGATCAAGGATGCAGAAAACAAAATATTGTTGCTAAGATTGCAGGAGGAGCATCAATGTTCAATTTTAGTGATAAAAGTATTATAAGCGATATCGGCAAAAGAAACAGCGATGCAGTTAAAAAGGCACTTAAAGAAATAGGAATACCTATAATAGCAGAGGATACTGGCGGAGATAAAGGGAGAACTATGATACTTGAAGCAAGTACTGGAAAAGTTACTCTTAAGATTGTAGGAAAGGGAATAATTGAATTATAGTAAGGTGATTAGGATGGAAAAGGTTAGAGTTATAGTAGTTGATGATTCAGCTTTTATGAGAAAGGCAATATCAGATATGATAGAGTCTGAAGCTACTTTTGAGGTGATAGCAAAGTTTAGAGATGGACGAGAATTGGTTGAAAAAGTTGATCAGTTTAAGCCGGATCTTATCACCTTGGATGTACATATGAGAGATTTGGATGGACTAGCTACTTTAAAGGAGCTTAAGAAACAGGGGAAAAGTTATCCTATAATTATGCTGAGTAGTGCGACAACAGAAGGCTCTGAAGTTACATTAGAGTGTCTTGATAATGGAGCAATTACCTTCATTACTAAGCCATCAGGCAGTATTTCCTTAGATATAGATAAAGTAAAAGAAAGATTGATAAGAGAAATAAAAGGCATAACAAGCAGTATGAGAGTTAACAGACCTCATATATGGGAGAGACAGACAGATTCCACGGTTGAAGCAAGAAGAAGTGATACTATAAGGGAAACACAAAGAAGTACAGGCTTTGGTACAGTGATTTCAGAGAAAAAGGAATCATTAATCGAGCAGAAATCTGTAATAAATAATAAGCCTATTCCAAAGAATAAAAGAATTGATGCAGTTGTAATAGGTGCATCAACAGGAGGGCCAAAGGCTCTTCAGCAAGTACTTACAAAACTTCCTGGAAATTTAGGTGTTCCTGTATTTGTTGTTCAGCATATGCCGGAGGGATTTACAAAGGTATTTGCAGAAAGGCTTAACAAATCATGTAATATGAGTGTGATGGAAGCAGAAGATGGAATGATAATAAACAGGAACACAATTTACATAGCAAAAGGTGGAAGTCATATGACTGTTGGTTCATCAAGCAAGATAGCGCTCAATAAAGAACCAGCTATATGGGGGGTACGTCCAGCTGTAGATAAATTATTTGATTCTGCAGTAAATGTTTATGGTGGAAATCTCTTATCAGTAGTATTAACAGGCATGGGAAGGGATGGAGCAGAAGGAACTAGGAGAATAAAGGATTGTGGGGGAATAACAATATCTGAAGATAAATCTACATGTACAATCTATGGTATGCCTAAAGCAGCCTATGAAACAGGAAAAGTTGATTTAGTTCTTCCACTTGACCAGGTATGCAATAAAATAACACAAATAGTAAAAGGTATATAGGAGAAAAGTATGGATTTTAATGAGTTTCATAAATGGGTACACAGAGAGCTTGGAATTAATTTATCTGCATATAAACCTGAACAGTTAAACAGAAGGATAAATAGTTTGATGACAAGAGTTGGAATCAAATCATTGGATGAATATACAAGGGTTATTAAGAGTGATGCAGAACAGAGACAGAAGTTTCTTGATTTTATAACAATCAATGTGACAGAGTTTTTTAGAAATCCTGAATTATATTCAGAACTTGAAAATAAGATAAAGTCTGAACTGCTTTCTAAGAGTCAGAATTTAAAAATATGGAGTGCAGCCTGCTCAATAGGTTGTGAGCCATATACACTTGCAATAATACTTGATAGGTTATCTCCACTTGGCAGACATAATATTATAGCAACTGATATAGATAATACTATTTTGACAAAGGCCAAGCTTGGGGAATATACCAAAAATGAAATGAAAGCAGTATCAAATTCAGATTTGAGTAAATATTTCGAAATAAAAGACGATAAATATTATATAGACTCAAAAATTAGAAATAAAGTAACATTTAAAAAGCACGATCTTATTTTAGATAAATATGATAAAGATTTTGATCTTATTGTCTGCAGGAATGTGGTTATTTATTTTAATAATGATGTTAAGCAGGAAATATATAAAAAGTTTAGTGAATCATTAAAAAAAGGTGGTCTTTTATTTGTAGGAGCTACAGAAAGTATTTATAACTATAGGGACTATGGATTTGAAAAAGCATCAACTTTTATTTATAAAAAGATATAAACTCTATAATAAAGGTATAAAGGAGGAATAAAGGGTGGATACATCTCAATATATGTCAATGTTTTTAGAGGAATCATTGGATAATCTACAGACTTTAAATGAATCTCTTCTAGAATTAGAACAAAATCCTGAAGATATAGACAAGGTTAATGAAATATTCAGAGTTGCACATACAATCAAAGGAATGGCAGCTACAATGGGATTTAATGATCTTGCTGAATTAACTCATAAAATGGAAGATGTTTTATCTGAATTTAGAGAAGGTGAGTTAAAGGTTACTCAGGATGTTGTAACAGTACTTTTCGACTGTCTTGATACACTAGAAAAAATGGTGGATCTTGTTCAGGAAGGTTCAGATGAAAAGGTTGATATAGAAGGAATTATGGCAAAGTTAGCTGATATCAAGGAAAATGGAAACAAGGGCAAGGAAGAAAATGATCAAGAAGATAATGAAGCAAAGGCTTCTAGCGAAGTTAAGGTATCAAATGCTGACAAAATAGGATTAGAATTAAATGAATATGATATATCAGTAATTAAACAGGCTGAAGAAAAAGGTTTTAATGCAATAGAAATCAAGGTTACATTAAGTGAAAATACTCTTCTTAAATCAGCAAGAGCATTTTTAATTGTTAAGGATCTTGAAGATAATGGAGAAATTTTAAAATCAGTTCCTTCAACACAGGATATTGAAAATGAAGAATTTGATTTCGAATTAAAATTCGTACTTATAACAAAGAGCACTGTTGATGAAATACTTACTATAGTAAATGGTATTTCAGAAGTATCAAAAGTTGAAGCAGCGAAGATTGAGCTTGAAGAAATTGAAGTTCAGCCAAAGGAAGCTGAAGTTAAGGAAGAAAAGAAACAAGAAGTAATACCTGTAGAGAAAAAAGTGGAGGCACCTAAAAAGGATGCAGTTAAGAAGCCACAACATAAAAAGGAAATGAAAAAGGCACATCAGTCTGTAAGGGTTGACCTTGAAAGAATTGATAATCTTATGAACATGGTTTCTGAGCTTGTTATTTATAGAACAAGACTTGAGCAGATTGTTACTGCACATAAATCACAGGAATTAAATGAAACTTTAGAGCAGGTTGGAAGAACAACATCAGATTTACAGGATCTTGTAATGAAGATAAGAATGCTTCCATTAGATACTGTATTCAATAGATTCCCGAGGATGATAAGAGACGTATCAGTAGAATTGAATAAGGAAATCAACTTTATAATAGAAGGTGCAGATACTGAACTTGATAGAACAGTAATTGATGAAATTGGAGAACCTTTAATACATTTATTAAGAAATGCAGCAGACCATGGAATAGAGTCTAAAGAAGAAAGAATTGCAGCTGGTAAATCACCAGTAGGTACAATAAAGCTTGTAGCATATCAGGAAGGTACAAAAGCATTAATAAAAGTAATTGATGATGGTGCTGGAATAAATGTTGCAAAGGTAAAGGCAAAAGCTGAACAAAAAGGAATAAATACAGAAGGATTATCAGATGCTGATATTAG
>JAEWQX010000209.1 GCA_023399035.1 Bacillota bacterium
ATCTTCACATGGATTATACCTTTTTAATGGAAGACGATACATATATCCATGTGGAATTTCAAACAACCAACAAAGGAAAAGATGATCTTAGAAGATTCAGAGCTTATGAATCACTCTTAAGTTTTCAGACAGGTAGGGATGTAGTAACATATGTTGTATATTCTAATGGCATCCAAAATGTAAATACTATCTTAGAAACAGGAATAAATAAATACAATATAAAACCTATATCACTTTATGATAGAAATGGAGATGCAGTTATACAGGAAATTGAAAATAAATTAAATAAAAACTTAGAAATAACAAAACAAGATTTAATAGCATTAACATTTACTCCTATAATGAGTGGAGAATTAAGCAGGCTTGATAAAATAATAAAATCCATAAGACTTGTGAAAAGGATTGATAATGAATATAAATATGATGTTGAATCAATGCTTTATGCATTTGCAGATAAATTTTTGAAAGGAAAGGATCTGGAAAAGGTAAAGGAGGAGATAAGTATGACAAAGCTTGGAGAAATGCTTGTTGAAGATGGAATCAAAAAAGGTGAAGAGAAAAAAGCTATAGAGATTGCTAAAACTGCAATAAAAGAAGGTATGACAGATGAACTTATAGCTAAAATTACAGGACTTACAGAATCTCAGGTTAGCATAATAAGACAGTCTATAAGTAATTAGAATAAATAAAAATAATTTTAAATCATATATAACATGAGTATATTATCCTAATAAGTTAATAGCATGAAATTAATATGCTCTGATTTATTTGGAGTATTTATAGTAAAAAAATTAAAAGATAAATTTCAATTTAGTAGTGAGATAAAAATACCACAAGGCATATTACCTTGTGGTATTTTTATAGGAATTGTATTACACAGTAAATTCTGTGATTTTTCTTTCAGTAAGCTTGGCATCAGCTTTGCTTACAAAAGCACCACTCTTAGTCTTAAAGATGTCATTTGATAAAATAACATCCATGAGATCATTTGCCTCCGAAGAAGTGATTGAAGATTTCACACCAGTAATTGTAAGTGAGCTCTTTTTTCCATTCTCAGTTACGAATGTTAAAGTTAAGATATATTCCATAGCTTGTTCCTCCTTATTATTTATGGATTAGAGAGATTAGTGCAGCCCCTCTATTAGCTGCAGTATGAATGAAGTATCTTAATAAATGCTTCAATTTACAGGCTGTTAAGCCTGTGCTAACTGATCTACAACAGTCAGATAGCAGTTTCTTGTTTCACCAGCTAAAACTTCTTTGATTGCACCTGCAACTGTAAGAACCTTGTCAGGATCTGCATCTTCTTTTACATTAGAAAAAGATTTCTTGCTGTAAGTAGGATTGCCAAGTGCATCAGTACCCTTTCTTACTTCAATTGAAAAGCTTGCGCTTTCTGGAACTTTGTTTACTGCCATAATTCATTACCTCCTTGATTTAATTTTCATAAGCAGAGAGCCAAATTCTGTGATTGGTGCGAATCACTTACACCTATGAACGAATGTGAGTAGTGTGTTTCATTATGTATATATGTAGTTTTGGAAAAAGTGATATAAAGTAGGTTTAAAATATAAAAAAGTAGGCAGGGATTAAGATAAATACATTGTTAGGAGGTACTTATGGAAAGTAGTATAGAACTGTTATATTTATTAGTTGTAGGAGCATCTATATTTTGACTTATTGGTGGAGCTGTAGGATATCTTATTGGCTTATGGAAGGCCAGTAAGATTTATGAAAAGTTTATTAATTATATTGGAAATGAGTTTATGGAAAATATTAAGAATGAGATGAAAAAGTAAATTATGGAATTATATACTAGAATTAAATACACTATAGAATAAATATTAAAAATAGAAATCTTGATAATCTATAATAAAAAATAGAATATTAGAAGTTATTGGTTATATATTAATTTATTTACATAGATAACCCTATATGATAATATTTTACTTAATACTACATAAATAGGAGGATATACAATGTTTAAAAGGAAATTTTTATCATTAGCAAGCTTGACGGCAATTTTAGCAAGTATGATATCTATTAGTGCAAACGCAGAGGTTAAAAGAACTAAACTTGATAGTATGAAAGAAGTATATTATATTTTTAATAACTCTGATGGAGCAAAACATGAAATTGGAGATATTGATACTCTCTTATATATTTGTGATTCGGGGGACATATACTCAACAGGAGATACTTCGATATTAGATACAATAGTAGATGAAACAAAATTAGATACACTATATTATATTAATAAAGAAAATACATATGAAACGATTGAAGATGTTAATGAGATAGGATATGTGGCAAAAAATGGACGTGAATATAGTATTGGAAATGGTCCGTTAAGCAAGAATTCTTCAGTAATAGATTCACAAAAACAATCTGATAAAAATGAGAACGACAGTAAAAATAAAATATCAAATAAAATAGGATGGATTGAAGAAAAGGGATATTCACGTGAGTATATAGGTTTTGGAACAAAGTGGACATCTGATAAGAATGGTACTGAAACAAGATGGAAATATAAATATTCGGATGGTACTGAAGCATGTAACCAATGGCTTAAGGAAGGTGAATATTGGTATTATTTTGACTCATTAGGGTATATGGAACAAAATAATAAATTAATAATTGATGGGAAATTATGCATATTTGATGAAGAAGGACATTTAAGAGAAGACAATTATGATAATCAGAAGTCAAAAACAGGATGGGTTAAAGATTCTTTGAGTGATGGACAAGGAGGAATTTTTGACTGGAGATACATAGATTCAAATGGCGAAAATCATACGGGATGGCTACAGGAAAATGGATATTGGTATTATTTTGATCCTTGTGGACATATGGTTAAGTTTGATATGAGGAAAATTGATGGGAAAATTTATTCTTTTGATTATTCTGGACATCTTGAGACAAATTTATCAACAGAAAGATATGCGCATGAAACAGGTTTAAATCATACTGGTCCAGAAGATGGAAGTAACTTATTATGTGGAGGTTGCAGTTATAAAATAACAAGTGATTCAAATGGAGTATGTACTATTACGCCATTGCAGGATTATAATGTTGATAACTTACTTTATAAAACAGTATCACATTCAACAGAAGATTGTGTATCACATATGATACTATTTGATAAAAATGGGAATCAAGTTTTTGGATGGTTTGAGTATCCAATTTATACATGGGTAGGTCCAGATAATAATACAGGATATTTTGCTTGTACTAAAAGATGGATGTATTTTGATGACAAAGGAGTACAAGTTGTAGGAACATCTAAAGTGATTGATGGAAAAAGCTATACTTTTGATAGTAATGGATATTTAATATAAGAATTATATAAAATAATGGAAAATTATAATTAAAGATATGAAGGGTTAATTTATATTTTTATGAATTAATGAGTGAAATGGACTCTCTGCTTATATAGTATATGTGTAATTAAAGCATACTTAAGCAGAGGCCCATTTCTTGTGTTTGTAACTCACTGTCACACCTTCGTGTTATGTTCAGACAAAGGTAAGAAATAATTCTGCTTATTTTATAAAGTAGGCTGTTTTAATAGATTTGAACAAAGAAAATTTGAAAAAGAAAGAAAAGGAGTAGTAAAAATTATGTATCCAATACTTGATGAATTTGATATTAATATTTCTTGTTTAAGTCAGCATGCTACTGTAAAAGAATCTAAGCAAATATATAATAAAATCAAACGTAAAAAAAGAAACTGAGTGATGTTACACTTTCAGCTTCTTCTAAATTAGGCTATGTTTCAATTATCAACATTGTATTAAAACATAGCTTGATATTAAAGCCCATTACT
>JAEWQX010000245.1 GCA_023399035.1 Bacillota bacterium
TAGATAATGGAAGTGAAAATCTCTTTCTGCCACAGCTGCCTGGATTAAGATATATTACTCCATCGATATTGTCTTCACTGTACTTATGTGAATGTCCATAAATAATAAGATCTATTTCCCTCTGTTCTTTTGGTATATCAGCCTTATCATGTGTTACATAAATCAGTGCTTCATCCATTTCAATTTCTTTAAAGTCTGGAAGCTTCATAGCATATCCTTCCTTGTCATTATTACCTCTTACCGCAAAAGTTTTAGCTATTTCCTGAAGTTTATCTAATATTTCCTCACTTCCAATATCTCCAGCATGAATTATGTAATCGCATCCCTGCAGGTTTTCTATAACTTCATCCCTCAATAATCCATGAGTATCAGAAATAACACCTATCTTCATATGATTTCTCCTTTACAAATTGTAATATATCATTAGTTTTTCATAAGTCACATTTAAATACTCCTATGAATATATATTAACATAATTGTATTAACATACATTCATAGGATTTAACAAAAAAAGTGGCTATGGCCACGCCTTTTAAGTAATTATTGAAAGTAAATAGCTAAAAGTTTAGGATAAAAACCACATGTTTTCTTTAATTATAATTATCAAAACAACTTTGCTGTTTTCCCTTAACTCTTAGTTCTTACTTATTAGTCTTCTAAATCCCTTGATATTACTTAATTTCAGCAAATAAGAATACTATAATTTTCTATACCACAAAAAACGTATGAATTACGATAATTCATACGTTTTATAATAAATATAATGCTATTCCTTAAATTTAACTAATATAATATCTTATTATATACAGTTTATTTTATACCCAACATGCCGTTCGCTTATATATTCAGAACCTGCGTCTCGCAGGTGGGCTCCGCTCAATTTACTTCTATTATCTTCTGCTGTAATAAAAATATAATGTCTATTACAAATTCCTGAAGTCCAATATACATAAACATATCGCAGATCCCGCAGATGTAATGTAGGTTGAATATAGTAAGCTACTTATGTCGTACATCTCAGGCTGTTTACAAACTTATTATATCATCTTTAATATACTTTTCAATAGATTATATATTTGAAATATATGAATATAATTACATTAAATAAGTAAATTATTGTATTTTTAGTTTTGAATGCTCAGCTATGGGAAATAGCATGGTCAGCATGATAAGTATATTATTAAGACAGCTTATAATTCTTGTTCCATTGGTATATGTATTTGCATATAAATTTGGACTTGATAAGGCCTGGTATGCATCATGGATATCAGAAACACTTGCCATGATTTATGCAGTTTTCTGTTTAAAACATGAATATATAAAGAAAATCAGACTGCTATTAACAAAAAATCAAAATGACCAGGCAAATATGAATATGTAGAAGTTAACTAGATCATTGTTTCTATTATTTAATCATGGTAATTTAGAAATATATATTATGATTACAATAAAATGCCTTTTGTATATTAATGCTTAAACTAATATACAAAAGACATTGGATTATGATTTATTTTTATATATCTCCTACTCTTCAACTATTCTTCAACAAAGCGTTCAACTGCTTTATTAAATTTTTCTCGTTCATCATAAAAAATTCCATGACCGCTGTTATAAAATTTTAAAAGCTTAGAATTCTTAATGAGTTTATGCTGTTCTTCTGCCAGTGGAAACAAACATACCTTATCATGAATTCCATGAGTAATTAACGTTGGAACTTCTATCTTCTTAAGATCATTAAATAATTCTTCTTCATGAAGCCATGTATTTGCAACTTCTGCTGTGGCCCATCCTGCTGCCTGAAAACCTAACTGCACGAACCATTCCATAAACCACCTGCTATGTTTATTATAAAAGAATATATCTCCAAAGTTTTTCAGCATCTTAGGTCTGTCACTATATGTTCCTTCTATGATTTCATCAACTGCTTCCTTTTTTAATCCATGTGGAAAATATGGACGCCTTATAAGACTTGGTGCTGCAGCTGCACAAAGAATCAGCTTACTCACTCCACAGCCTTTATGCCTTGCCATATATCGTACAGCTATTGCCCCTCCCGTTGAATGTCCTAATAATACAAAATTGTCCAGTCCAATAAGATCCACTACTGATTTAACATCATCACTCAATGTATCATAATCATATCCATCTATAGGCCTGTCAGATTTTCCAAATCCTCTTTGATCTATGCCTATACACCTATATCCTTTACGTGATAAATAATCATACTGATATTCAAAAAGTTCATGGCTTCCCGGCCATCCATGTAGAAATACTATTGTCTTATCACCTTTTTCATTAATATCTTCTACATATACTGTGACATTTGAATTAGTCTTGACATAGTAACCCATAATTTCACTCCATTAATTAAATATTTGCTAACATACTATTCCTTTAAATATTTAATTGTTCATATAAAAAACTCTACTGCACAGACTATATGTTTCTGCTAACTTTACAAGTTATCCATAGTTTTTTCATGAATATAATTTCCCAAAGAATAAAAAAGGCTCCATCTAAATAAGTATTATCTCATTTAGATAGAGC
>JAEWQX010000210.1 GCA_023399035.1 Bacillota bacterium
CTTCAAAACCTCCTCATTAAGTTTCTCATCATCACCATATTTATTATTAAGATATTCAAACAAATTGCTCACAGCAAGAAGGATTTTATGTAAATCTTCTCCATCAATCTTTTCTTCATCATAAAGCATTTTACTTTCATTTGCTACTGTCTGTGCGGTTTCTTTTGCATTTAGTATTGCTTCATGAAGCTTCTGCTTATTTAAAGTACTGCTGCTTCTTTTTATACTTTCCATTTCATGTCGTAACTTAAATATCTGTAAAGGAAGTAAAGGATACATTCTCTCATCAATTATTCTTTTATCATCATATTCCCAGCATTTCACAACTGGTACTCTATAATTTATAATCTGTCCATCTGGAAATACAAGTCTCATTTTCAATTCATCTTTTATATTTTTATTCTCTTCAATGAACATAACAATCTGCTTAGGTATATATATTATTGCTTCATCATCAGCTACATTGTTATCCCCTTCACATCTTGAAAGTTCCTTAGCCTTCTTAAATCCATACTCAAACATTCTTATAACCATTGTTTTATCATTCTTAGTCTGAAGTTCAATATGGTAGTGATATGGCTTATTATCATTAGAAATCTTTAAAAACAGATCTCCTCTGATTATATCGTAATCATCAGTAACAAACTCATTGTTTTCAAATGTTACTTCTGTATTATCAATATCATAATCTTCATGAAATAAACTATTCATCATTTCAACAAGAACTTTTTTAGATACGTTGAACAGTGATTTCAAAACTTCATCAAGCTTTACTCTGTTTTCATCGCTTTTCTTACACATTTTATCACCATCCTTATACAATAATTATAGCCGAAAACTTCGTTTTTTAAAACATATAATATAAAACTTCAATGCTTTTTAATACAGTGATATGTATACTAAAATAAAAAATTGATTCTTTATTAACTTTAGGATTATTTCATCCTTGCTACTGTAGTACCATATGAACACAAAAAATGGACCTTATCAGTCCATTTTATCTCTTTGTATTTTATATTGATAATTATATTCATCTCAAAGTCCTGACAACATTTTCAACAGTCTTTTCTAAGTTATGGGCACCATTTCTCAGTGCATCATCTAGGGATTCAACACCTCTCATTATGCTGAATAAAGCTATTATTCCTTCATCAAATAAGTTATCAGCATCATCCGATACCTTTCCTCCAAATGCTATTGTAGGTATATTATATTTCTTTGCAATCTTTGAAACACCTACAGGAGTTTTTCCAAAGATAGTCTGGCCATCAATTGCACCTTCTCCAGTAAATACATAGTCTGCGCCTTGAACCTTGCTTTCAAGATCAGTATATTTGATAACAAGTTCTATTCCACTTTTAAGCTCTGCATTTAAAAATGCAAGAAGTGCTCCGCCAAGACCACCTGCTGCACCTGCACCAGGAGCTTCTGCAATATCTTTTTTTAAGATTTCTTTTATTTTTGCAGCAAAATGCTTAAGATTGTTATCAAGTAATTCTACCATTTCTATATCTGCTCCTTTTTGAGGTCCAAAGATATATGATGCACCTGTAGGACCAACAAATGGGTTAGTAACATCGCAGGCAACTTCAAAAGTTGCATCTTTAATTCCTTCATGCATGTTAGAAACATCAATATTTTCTATTTTATTTAATGATCCTCCACCAAAAGGTATTTCATTATTATCCTTATCTAAAAGTTTTACTCCTAATGCCTGAAGCATACCGCATCCGCCATCATTTGTAGCACTTCCGCCAATTCCTATTACAAGATGCTTTATTCCATTTTCAATTGCATGTTTTATAAGCTGTCCAGTACCATATGTGGTTGTTATCATAGGATTTCTGTCTTCTCTTTTTATAAGTTCTATACCGCTTGCTTTTGCCATTTCAATTACAGCAGTTTTCTTATCTCCTAAGATTCCATATGAAGCTTTGATCTTCTGTCCTAATGGATTTAAAACTTCAGTTTCAACAAAAGTACCAGATGTAGAATTTACTAAAGCTTCTACAGTACCTTCTCCTCCATCTGCCATTGGAACCTTTATTACTTCTGCATCACTTTTTATCTTTTTTATTGCCTTTTCCATAACATTACATGCTTCTATTGATGTCATACTTTCTTTAAAAGAATCAGTTGCTAATACAAATTTCATTACTAAACCACTCCATCCTTTAAAATAAATACCCAATAATATAATTTATATTATTGGGCTGAAATTACACATTTTGTTTTATTGATTTATACTACTTGGAATATAAAGAATTTTAAGTAAAATGATTCATCTGAATTCCAAAGTATAGGATGGTCACAGCTTTGAGTTCTCACTTCTATCTGTCTTAAAGTTCTTCTTGCATCATGAGCTGCTTCACATACTGTCTTTTTAAGCTGTTCTTCGCTCATATAATGTGAACATGAACATGTTGCAAAATATCCTCCTTTTTTAACCATCTTTATTCCTCTAAGGTTTATTTCTTTATATCCTCTTATAGCCTGCTTTATTGTATCTTTAGATTTTGTGAAAGCAGGAGGGTCAAGGATAACAACATCAAATTCTCTTCCTTCTCTTGACCATTCCCCTAAAACATCAAATGCATTATGACACTCAAATTTAACAGTATCCTGTAAATTATTTAATTCTGCATTTCTTGTTGCGCAGTCAACTGCATGCTGAGATACATCAATACCTAAAACTGATTTTGCACCAGCTATTCCTGCATTAAGTGCAAATGATCCTGTATGAGTAAAGCAGTCAAGAACGTCTTTATCTTTACATATTCTATGTATTGCTGCCCTGTTTTCTTTTTGGTCAAGGAAGAATCCAGTTTTCTGTCCATTTTCAATATCTACTATGTACTTAACTCCATTTTCTATTATTTCAACATTTGTATCAAAAGGTTCAGTCAGGAATCCTTTAGTCTGCTTTAAGCCTTCTATTTCCCTTGTCTTAATGTCGCTTCTTTCATAAACACCTTTAGCATTATATTCCTCTACAAGTATTTTTACTATTAAGTCTTTGTATTGTTCCATGCCAAGTGTAGAAATCTGTATAACATAATAATCACTGAATTTATCAACTGTTAATCCTGGAAGGAAATCTGCTTCACCAAAAATAAATCTGCATGAAGAGGTATCAATTAAAGTCTTTCTATAATCCCATGCATCCTTAAATCTTTTCTTGAAGAATTCTTCATCTATTTCCTCATTCATGTTTCTTGTCATTATTCTTATAGCTATTTTGCTTGCATCGTTTATATAGCCTTTACCAATAAAGTATCCCTTATGATTATAAACTTCTACAATGTCCCCATTTTCATATTCACCATCATATTCATTTATTTCATGTCTATATACCCAGGGTCTTCCCTGCTCTATTTTCTTGTTTTTACCTTCGTATAAATAAAATTTACTTAACATATACTGTCTCCTTCCATGTCTTTGCTTTATAGATTATATCATATAATCTGATAGAGTTTACATAGGATTATTATTAAATTAGAAAATTTATATATAAAGCCCTATTTAATAATAGAGCTTAAGTTTTTTAATATTGATTTTAATACAGTTCCAACATATATATGTCCATTAAATTCTGCCATACACCGCCCATAATTGTTTTGTTTTGCATTTTTCAAATTTTCATAATCAAAACCATTAATTTTGTTTGGTTTTTTAAAAGCAGGCAATAAAACCACTCCTCATCATAGGTGCATAATATATGACAAGGAGTGGAAAGTGCTGTTATTTTACTTAAATGATTTTATTATAGCTTTTAAAAGAACTTTTGGATCCTTATTATAAGGCGTAACTGGACATATTTCCTTATTATCTACATTAAATAATGTATAGACAGCAATTCTTGCAGCACGCACAGAATATTCTTCTGTGAATACCATATCTCCAGGTATTTCAACAAATTGACTTATCATTGCAAAATTTGTTGATCCTTTAGGCACAACTTCTGGCCTGTCGCTCATTTTTCTTGGCTGGAACTGAGCATCAATATAAGGCATCATACATGGAATTACATTAATTATATCTTTTAATATTTCTTCTTTCTTATCTATTAAATGAAGATGATAAAGAAGTTCTGTCAAAATTTCTTCACCAGTACATTCCATCATAGGTTTCTTTATATAATCACCAGTTTTATCAGTATATAATCCATATCCCCAGAATATGGTCACATCCATAGGCTGGTTCTTAAAGTGTGGCTGTGCTGCAACTACTATGCTCATAAGCCAGCTTGAATCCTTAAAAGTCATAAGTGCTCCACTTCCTGGAATATTCATTGAAAACTTTTCTATATATTTTAAGAGCTTATTTCCCTTACATGTAACAGTAAAGCTTTCCCAGTTGCTCTGCTTTGGATAATCAAAAAATGGCTTTGGACATCCAAGTCCAGGTTTTTTTCTGCTTATCTTTTCCCAAAGTTCTGCACTCATTGGTTTAGAATCATCAAACTCAGGTGCATTATAGTAGTCTCCAATAGTTGCATTATCAGTCATACAGCCATTTATCATTATGCATTTATCATTTTCATTTAGATATATGATCTTTTCTTTGCTTTCATTAGATTTTTCTTCAGAATCTGTTATATGAAGTGACTTCATTACTTCACTTACAATTTCACTTTCATGTTTTTCTTCATTTTCATTATTTTCTTCTGATGTACTGAAATCTTCATGTTTCTCCTTTTCTAGGTTATATGTATCATTATTGTTATCATTATTTTCCTTATCAGACATAGTTTCAGATGCATTTATCTCATCATTTAAATTGCTGTTATCACTAACAATATCATCTGCAGTATGTGTCTCTTTATCTTCTTTTTCACTTTTTCCTTCTTCCATATGTATTGCTGTAACAGTTATGCCACGGCCAGCTTTAAAATCTAAATCTGTTACTTTTGTATTTACAATAAAATCTACACCAAACCCTTCAAGATATTTCCTTAGTGGAAGTATTACTGAGTCATATTGATTATATGGAGTCCTTGTAACACCTTCTAGTGTTTCAATTCGTGAAAATTCAAAAATCATTCTATCCATATAACGTTTGAATTCAAATAAACTTGAATACTTTTGAAAAGCAAATGTAGTCTGCCACATAAACCAGAAGTTGGTTGTAAAGAAATGCTCATTAAACCATTCTTCAATTGTCATTTCATCGAGAGTTTCTTCAGGTGTCATCATAAGCTTTAAAAGATCCATTCTGTCTCTATTATTAAATCCCATAGTGCTTACATCAACTATATCTCCATATTTATCTACAAGACGTGCTTTAGCATGAGTTGGATGATGATGGTCAAAGTTTAGGATTTCTTCTGTAACGCTTTTATTAGGATACTCTAAAGAAGGAATGCTTGAAAATAACTCCCAGAAATTTTCATAGGTCTCTTCATTGAGCATTCGTCCACCTCTGCATAGAAATCCTGTCTCTGCAGAACCGCTTCCGTCATTGCTTCCTCCCACTTTCTTCATACCTTCTATTATATGTATATTTTCTCCTTTAAAATTGCAGTCTCTTATAAGATATGCAGCACCTGCAAGAGAGGCAAGACCTCCGCCTATAAAATATACATTGCTGTCTTTATCGGAATTGAATACTCTTTTATATGTAACAAAATCATTCTTTTTTCTGTTATTATAGATATAGCTGGCTGAAAGCCCTGCTGCAACAGCTATGGCTCCTATACCTATAATTCTCTTTAATTTTTCTCTTTTCATAAACTCTACGTATTCTTTATAATCTCTTCTATTCATAAATTCACCTTCTTTAAAATTTCTCTTTAATAGTATTTTGCTCATAAACATCTCATCATATTTATTATGTATGAGTTATGATGAATAATATTTATATAGGTTATTGCTCTATAAGAAATAACTGTATTTTATAGTATGATAAATTTAAAGTGAATTTATACATTAATATACGCCAATAATAAAAGACCTGAAAGAAATTTTATTTTAATTCCTTCAGATCTTTTCTATTTTTTATCTCAATATATTTTTAATTTTTTAATCGTTATATGCATCTCTAAGTATTGAAATTTCTTTTGCATATCCATCAAGTTCATTAGGTGTTTCAAGGAAAAATGGTATGTTTTTTAATTTAGGATGGTTTATTATTCTTGTTACTGCTTCTAATCCAATAGATCCTTCTCCTATTTTTTCATGTCTGTCTTTATGGCTGTTAAATGGATTTTTGCTGTCATTTAAGTGAATTGCATATAATCTATCAAGGCCTATTATTTTATCAAATTGTTCTAACACATTATCAAGATCATTTACGATATCATATCCTGCATCATACACATGGCATGTATCCAGGCAAACTCCCATATGCTCTTTTAATTCTACCCTGCTTATTATTTCTGCGATTTCCTCAAAGTTTCTTCCTACTTCTGTCCCTTTTCCAGCCATAGTTTCAAGAAGTACTTTTGTTGTCTGTTCTTTTTTCAATACTTTGTTTAAAAGTTCTGCAATAAATTCTATTCCTACTTCTGTCCCCTGTTTTACATGGCTTCCAGGATGGAAATTATATAAATTATTTGGAAGGTACTCCATTCTCTTAAGGTCATCTTCCATCATTTCTAATGCAAATTGTCTTGTGCTTTCATCTTTTGAGCATGCATTTAATGTATATGGAGCATGAGCAAGAATCTTTGAAAATTTATTTTCTTCCATAAGGTCAATTAATTTTTTTATATCATTTTCATCAATATCCTTAGCTTTTCCCCCTCTTGGGTTACGAGTAAAAAATTGAAAAGTATTTGCACCTATTGATAATGCTTCCTTTCCCATATTATAAAATCCTTTTGTTGTTGATAAATGACATCCTATGTTCAACATATTTTATATCCTCCGTTTATAAATCATACTTTCTAGTTGTTTTAATCTTAAAATTTCAATTTATTAAATACAGTAATTATTTTTAAATTAATAACAATTATTATTTAATAATATATTATCATAATTATTGTATAATAAAAACTCAAAATTATATTATTTAACTTAATCTAATATGAATATATTATCTTTTATTTTCTTTTATTATCCCAGTATTTTTTTGCTTCCTCTTCAAGTATAGATAATCTCGTATAGTAATCAGGAAATTCAAGAAGATGAGCCAGGGCTATCATGCCAGTCAATATAGGATCATTATTTGTTACATTTGCTCTTGGAAATCTAGTTCCATGTTCTAATTCTACATTGACTCCCATGTAAAATTCTTCAAGATTGAACTTTTCCTTTGAAAAATCTACTCCAAGTTTTTTTGCTATTTCTGCCGCTTCTTCTCTTGTAAAAATCAGCTTATTTGTTTCTCCCTTTTTCTTTCTTCTTATCCATTTGCAATATCTCATAATCATACTCTCTAAAATTATTATAAACTACTATATATATATATGTATAAAAATTTTAAATCTTCATTTAATATAGTACTTTTAATTTAATTATTAAATTTGCATCAGCTTTAAATAATCATTATTAGTATCTTCTTATTTTTTCACCACAATAAGGACAAAAGTCAAAATTGCTTTCTACAGCTCTTCCACATCTAGGACATACACTGCCGTTTTGATAATTATGATTGCTGCTTGAAAAATCAGTATTTTGAAGATCCCAATATGTTATATTAATATCTTCACCTTTTTCAATTCCTTTTCCCTTTTCTTTTGAAATTCCATATACTGCATTGCAGTTATTACATACTAAATAATATGATTCATTCCATTTAAATAATGGGATAAAGAAAAAGTGAAAAAAGCTGTATTCCTTTATAAGTTTTCCGCTTACATTTTCCCTGCATCTAAGACAGCTTATGTTATCAATGGTTTTTATCACTTCCTGTTTATCCTGCATTCCAAATACACCAATAAAAAACACTTTATATCAATCTCCCTTTCAATTTATCTTAATATACAATATTTATTAGTTTAAAATTCTATAATATTTATTACAATAAGTATTTCAAAAGTAATCTTCAATTTAGATTTGTTCTACTCATAATAGATAATATAAATAAAATTTTTCTTATAGTAATTATAATACATTATGAGCTTATTTAAAGTGAACACAGCTTATTTATATTATATATGCTGTTAACTTATATTGATATATTAAAGTTTTAATCCATATTCATCTTTAATATTTATAAAAATATTACTACACAATATAAAAAAATATACAGCCTTAAATTAATTAAAGCTGTATATCATATTAATTTTAATAATCAAGATTTTCTACTATTTCAGATGCATCAAATGATTCCTGAAGAAGTCCTTTGCTTACAAGCCAGTCTATATTATCCTGCCATACCTTTGTATCTTGAGAAAGAAACTGTGCATTTTCAGTTTCCATTACTGGAAGAAGAATATCCATGCTCTTTTTTTCAACACTTTCTGTTAGAGGGAAATTTTCCTCATTTTGATTATTAAGAAGTATTTTTAAGGATTCATCAGGATTATTTTTCATATCTTCAAATCCCTTTTTAGAGGCTCTTAAGAATTTAGAAATCTTTTCACCATCTTTACTCAATGTATTTTCACCTGTTACAAATACAAGTTCATAATAATTTGGTACTCCATAGTCATTTGGGAAGAAATAATTCAATTCAAATCCTTCCTCTTCCATTTGGGGCACTTCATGATTTACAAGACATCCAATAGTAGCATCAACTTGATTCGTTGTCATGGAACTCATTAAATCAAAGCCTACATCAATAACCTGTGCACTATCTCCTTTTTCGCCCACATTTTCAAGCATTGTTGAAATAATTCCTTCTGAAAGTGCTGTACCGCCATAACCAATTTTCTTTCCACTTAAATCCTTAGGGCTTGTTATATTTTTATCCTTAAGTGATAAAATGATGCTTAATGGTGACTG
>JAEWQX010000053.1 GCA_023399035.1 Bacillota bacterium
TAAATCCTTCTTTCTGAGCCTGCTTTACTTTTGAATTCATGAAAACTGTACACTTTGATCCAAGATCAACTGGTGCTTTTGCAAAAAGGGCTTTTTCTGCAAAATCCTTTATTTCAAACCCTAGAGACTTTGCAAAAGCCTGAAGGAAAGATCCGCATCCTGCAGAACACGCTTCATTTAATGTGATACTCTGTATGGTTCCATCCTTTATTCTAAGGCATTTCATATCCTGCCCACCTATATCTAAAATAAAGTCAACATCTGGACAGAAAAATTTAGCAGCTTTATAATGAGCTACTGTTTCAATTTCTCCAATATCCATAGAAAAAGCTTCTTTAAGAAGATGTTCTCCATATCCTGTCACTCCACTATAGACTATTTCTGCACCTTCAGGTATATTAGAATATATTTCCTTAAGTATGCCCGCAGCTGTATCTACTGGATTTCCTTTATTTCCTGCATAATATGAATACAAAATTTCACATTTTTCATTTATAAGGACTGCTTTTGTTGTAGTTGAACCTGCATCAATACCTAAAAAGCACTTTCCCTCTGCTTCATTTATATTAACTTCTTTAACTATATCCTTGTTATGTCTATCCTTGAATTCCTTGTATTCAGCTTCATTTCTGAATAATGGTTCCAGGCTGTCTGATTTATTTTCTTCTTCTGACTTTATTTCATTCAGCTTTTCGCATAATATGTCATAATCATACTGTATTTTTCCCTCACAGCTTAATGCAGCACCTAATGCCACATAAAGTTCTGAGTCACTTGGAAATATGACGTCTTCATCTTTAAGCTTCAAAACTTCAATAAATCTTTTTCTAAGCTGGGATAAGAATGTAAGGGGTCCTCCAAGAAAGGCAACCTTTCCTGAAATAGGCCTTCCGCATGCAAGAACGCTTATGGTTTGAACCACTACTGCATGGAATATAGACATTGCTATATCACATTTTTGTGCACCTTCATTTATCAATGGTTGTACATCTGTTTTTGCAAATACTCCGCATCTTGCAGCTATTGGGTATATATGAGTATATTTTTTTGCTTCCTCATTTAACGTTGATGCATCCATATTTAATAATGATGCCATCTGGTCTATAAATGCACCAGTACCTCCAGCACATGTCCCATTCATCCTTTGTTCAACGCCACCGTTAAGATATGTAATTTTAGCATCTTCGCCACCTAGTTCTATTACAACATCTGTATCTGGGTTATACTTCTGGATAGCTTTTGTACTTGCTATTACTTCCTGTATAAATTCAACACCCAGCTTTTGCGCAAGAGTCATTCCTCCAGAACCTGAAATAGAAAATACAAGTTTCTTATCTCTCATTATGCTTTTAGCATCTTCAAGACATGATTTAAAGGCATTTCGTATATCAGCTAAATGCCTTCTGTATGTTTTAAACAGTATTTTTTCGTCTTGATTAATGACTACCATCTTAATAGTTGTAGAACCAATATCTACTCCTATTCTTAAAATATTTTTCATTTGTTTCCTCCTAATAAGGGTATGTGCATTAAAGTTAATTACAATGTTTTATAATAAAATACACTGCAAGAAAATTATAACATACATACACTTTTAGTATAATAGAACAATATTAACAAACTATAAATTTTAAATATTCGTATTATTATCAATAATAATGCTATTATACTAATTATTTCATCCTTTAAGTATATTTATATCTTTTATATATTATATATCATATTCATTTTAGAATAAAGAAGTAATCATTTACGAGTAAGTTTCATATCCAGACATATTTTTAACTTTATTTATATATTAATGTTAATCTTAAGTTTCTTATATATTATACAGGTTGTGATAAATTTTATTATACGCTTAAAAAAGAGCTAAGAAATTTATCCCTTAGCTCCCATTATATTCTTAATTCACATAAGTTATTCTATTTAAGATACTATAATTTCTGCATTCTTTTTTATCTCTGTGACCTTACTCATAATGCTTTTAGCATCATTCATATTATCTTTAAACAATACTGCAAGGCTTCCCACAGTTCTAAATGGGTCTTCCATTAAAATTCTATTGTCATCAATAAATCCATTTGCCACTACATAATCTACTATCAGTTTTACAAAATGAATCTGTTTAGAATTTAAATGCTCACTATTTAAAAATTCTGAGAACATTTCATTAGCTACAGTTCTATCTAAGCCAACCATTTTTCTTACAAGCTTATTTACAGGCATTTCACCAAATTCTTTTTTATAATCATCCTGTGTACCAAGCTCCTGCCACATTACTGTTTCAAGAGTTTCTAAATCCTGCTTTGTAAGTTGTTTATTATTCTTAAGCTTAAAAATAGCAAGTTCATCTTCATGTTCTTTTAAATAATATTCAACTTTCTTTCTATAATTTTTAAGGTCATTAGCATTATAAATAGCATCATGAGATTCCTCTGCTATAATCATATCATCAAAGTGTGTATAATATATTGTTTGTGTTTCTCTTTGAAGATATTTAAGAAGTTCTCTTAATGCTTCTCTTACTTCATCAAGTTCAAATATATCTACATCTTCCCAGAATTCTTCAGTTCTAACTTTGTCTATAATATATTTTTGTTCTTGAACCTGAGGTATCGTACCAAGTTTAGAAAGGTTTTCTGCTGTATCTATAACACTTTTTATAGGTCTTGTAGCATTATTTCCTTGCAATTTTGCAAGTTCAATTGTATACATAACAAGATCAAATCTCTTTGCAAGTTCATCATCTTTTAATGATGTAATAAGTGGAGAAATATATTCTTTTATTTCCT
>JAEWQX010000156.1 GCA_023399035.1 Bacillota bacterium
GCTTCTGTACTTGGTGATACTATAAAATCCACATCATCCATAGTATAAGGATTACCACCTTTACCGATAGCTAAAATCTTTCCATCACGAATACCAATATCAGCTTTATATATTCCTGTATAATCTATAACAGTGGCTCCTGTAATGATAAGATCTGCAACCATAGGATTTTCTCTGCTTTCAATTGCATTTTGCCCCATTCCATCTCTTAAGACCTTACCACCTCCAAATTTACATTCATCACCATATCCTGTATAATCCTTTTCAATTTCAATAATTAAATCTGTGTCACCTAGCCTTATTTTATCTCCTTTAGTTGGCCCAAATAATTCTAAATAACGGTGTCTATCTATTTCAAAACTCATTATTCTTTTACCCCTCTTCCATCTAAATATCCATCAACTAAGTTACGTAAGCCATAAACTCTTCTAACTCCACCGATATCTATTAAGTTTATTTCTTTTTTATCTCCTGGTTCAAATCTGACTGCAGTCCCTGATGGAATATCTAATCTCTTTCCATAAGCTTTTTCTCTATCAAATTTTAAGAAATCATTTACTTCGTAGAAATGATAGTGAGAACCTATTTGTATAGGTCTGTCACCAGTGTTTACCACTTCAAGCTTTATTGCCTCTTTTCCTTTGTTATATTCTATAGTTCCTTCTTTAATAATAAATTCTCCAGGTATCAATTATATCTCTCTCCTTTCTTAACGTATTGGATCATGTACTGTAACTAATTTAGTACCATCTGGAAATGTTGCTTCCACTTGAACTACATGAATCATTTCAGGTATGCCTTCCATTACATCACTCCTGCTTAAAATTTTTGTACCATAGTCCATTAAATCTTTTACTTCCCTGCCTTCTCTAGCCCCTTCTAAGAGCTCATCAGTAATTAATGCTACAGATTCAGGATAATTTAGCTTTAAGCCTTTCTTTTTTCTTCTCCTTGCAACATCTGCGGCAACAACAATCATAAGTTTTTCTCTTTCTCTATCTGTTAAATGCAATTCATTTTCCTCCTTTTTCATATTACTTTATCAAGTATTATCTATTATTTGTAATTTCATAATAAAGATACACATTTTTAGGAAATTAGTTTTAAAAAACAAAAAAAGTTAAATATATTTATACAAGATTTCACTTGCTAAATATATTTAACAGCACTTTTTTATTGTATTTATTTTTTTATTAATGATAATGGAAGCTCTAAATTACTTTCTTCCATGATTTTTTTATTACTAAGTATAGAATAAGCAGGTCCTTCTTGTATAATTTCTCCATTATTAAATACTAAAACTCTATCACATACGTCTAGTACCATATCCAAATCATGGCTAGCAATAACTATTGTTTCTTTTAAATCTTTTATTAAATTTATAACTGTACGCCTTGACTTTGGATCTAGGGATGCTGTTACTTCATCCATTAAAATTATCTCAGGATTCATAACTATAATGCCTGCTATTGCTACAACCTTCTTTTCTCCACCTGATAATTTATATATCTGCTTACTTCTTAATCTTTCAATTTGAAATTTTTCTAATATGTTATCTATTTTTAACTTTATATTCTCTTCATCTTTTTTACTGCTTCTAAGGCCAAAAGCAATATCATCATATACAGTATTCATAAAAAGCTGATTATCTGACTCCTGAAATACAAAACCTATTTTTTTTCTTATTTCTTTTAAATTTTTTTTATTAAGCAAAATATCCTTCACAGTAATTTTTCCACTTTCTGCTTTTAGAATACCTGTAAGTAATTTTAGCATTGTAGATTTTCCAGCACCATTTGCACCTATAATTCCAAGTTTTTCTCCTTCTCTTACGTAAAAAGATACATCTTTTATAGCCCTATATCCATCTGGATATTTGTAATCAACATTATGTGCTTCTATTACTTTTTTACTCATAAATCCTCCAATGCTCATATTACAATCTGATTATTACAGAAAAATTAGAATTACTGCACATGAAATTAAATATAAATAGTCAATACATCCTGCTCTTTTATTACTATTAATGTATAAATCACCTTCAAATCCTCTAAGTTTCATTGCTTCATATACTTTTTCTGATCTATCTATAGTTTTTAAAAGCATTTGTCCTATTATCCGTCCATAATCTTTCATAGTCATAGATTTTTCTCCTAGCGTCCTTAATTCATAAGCAGATTTCACTCTATAGCACTCCTCCATCATCAAAATTATATATCTATGCAGCATTAATATCTGCATTATTAAAATGTTAGGTATTTTAAGTTTTTTAAGTCCAAATGCTAAATTGTTAATTCCTGTAGTTGCTATTAAAAGGAGCGCACCTACTAAAGCAAAAGTACATTTAAATATCAGTAATACTGAAAAATAAATCTCTAAATAAGAAAAATCTATAATTAAGTTAATTGCTGAAAGTCCAATTATGATAGGCAAAACAAATAATACTTTTTTAAAAATAAATTTTACTGGTACTTTTCCAAGCTTAAATAATATTAGAGGATATAATACTATACATGCAATATCTGATATTGTAAATTGTTTCATAGACAGTACCTTTATTACATAAATGATAGTGACTATGATTTTTATAGATGAATCTATTCTGTGAAGTATAGTATGTTTATCCCCTAATTCATCTATTTTTCTAATGTCATATATAGCTTTACTAATATCATCCATTTTATTTGTCCTTAAATTCATCTTCTATTTCATTTACTTTACCATTGACAGCATATGATTTTTTCCCTCTTGTAGAAAGATAAGATATTAAAACTATTGCTCCTATTGTAATAATAACTCCGACAACTCCAGCTATTGATTTGCCTATAATTTCTTCACTTTCAGATAGATTATCAGCATTAAATTCATAGTCTAACAAAAATGCAGTTTTATTTTGTACATCTAATACCCTTTCATGAATGTAATTACTAGCCTTTAATTCTTCGCTTCCTGAAGTTTTTAAAATAGACCATTCAAGTCCATCTGGATGTGATGATGCTAAAAGTGAAATTCCTCCGCCAACAACTAATGCAGCTGCTAAAATAATAGAAATCACTTTTTTCTTGGTCATTTTATAGCTTTTTGTTATAGCTGCTTTTTCCAAAATATCTGGTCTATTTTGATATAAAAAGTTAAGTACTAATCCTGTCACTATTCCTTCTACTATGCCAATAGCTAAATGTATAGGCTGCATAAAAATAACAAATGTTGTAAATGGCAGTTTAGTTACCCCTGACGCTAATGTTTCTAATACAACTGAAAATGCCCCACATTGTAATCCAAAAACCGAACCTAAAATTGCTGCTGTCATAATTCTTTTCTTAGAATAATTTTTACCAATTATATTTTTATAAATAAGCTTATATCCTATAAAACAACCAAAAAAGCCCATGTTTATAATATTGCATCCTAAAGCCAAAAGACCTCCATCACCAAAAAACAAACATTGAACTGTTAGTATTGATACAAGTGATAAAAATCCAGCTTCTGGGCCTAAAATTGCTGCAAGCATAACCCCGCCTGCAATATGTCCACTTGAGCCTGTACCAGGTATTGAAAAATTAACCATTTGAGCTGCAAATACAAACGCTCCTACAACCCCCATTAACGGTATTTTATTTTGAATATCTTCTTCTTTCCTTATTTTATTAACTGAATAAGCTGTAACTCCAGCTGCTGCGAAAAGCATTGTGCAGCCAACCGTCGGAGTTACTAATGCATCAGCCATATGCATTTTTATTCCCCCCGAATGTTATTATTTCTAAAATATACTTATTCATTTTTTTATTTTGTATTCTTATTTTATGTGCAAATTACTAATTGATAAAAAAGATTAATTTTAATATAATATCTGAACTGCTAATTAATTTCACTGCTTCTTCTACAATACTATTTATATATATAAAAGCCTCATAGTGATCATATATACTCAATCATCCAGTTATAACTTTCAAAAGAATATTCAGTAAGACAATTTACCTGTTCCTCTGCTGGAAGTTCTGAAAAAGCATTTTGTAAGGAATTCTTTTTTCCCAGCCTCTAATAAATCTTCTGCTAATTTTTTATTAACAAGTTTCATTTTTCCCTCCACTAGTAATTGAATTTAAAAAAATAACACCGTTATTTAATAACAGTATTATCTTAACTTAATAGTATTTAATTGTTAATTTTCAATTATCAATTGATTTAGCCCATGCTGCCAATTCTTTATTGTCTATATTTCCATTTAAAACCCTGCCTTCTTTTATAGTAGTTGTATGAGAAACACTTCCCTTAAGATTTTCAACAGTATTACCAAATCCGCTTCCACCAGATGTAGCAAATAATATAATAGTTTTTCCGGAAAAATCATAGCTTTCCAAAAATGTATTTATAATAGTTGGTGCAACATACCACCAAATAGGGAATCCTAGAAATACAACATCATAATCTGACATATTGGAAAGTTTTTTTGCAATTTCTTGTCTAGACGACTAGTCCTTCATCTCAACTGAACTACTGCTCTTTTTATCCTGCCAGTTTAAATCTGCTTTTGTATATGGAACTTTTGGTTCTATTTCAAAAACATCTGCACCTACTGTTTTTGCAAGGTTTTCTGCAGCTTTTTTTGTTACTCCACTTGCTGAAAAATATGTTACTAATCTTTTCATTATATATGCACCTCCTTACTCTATTATACTACTATTCTAATTTCTGGATTACCATTTTGATCTATAATAGAATAAAAATCTATATACCATTAACATAAAATGACATTTTTAAATTTTTACTTCCAAGAACTGCCTGAATAGATCCTATTGGACATGAACCTATAGCTCCAGGGCATGAATAACAATTCAATCCTGGAACACATACAGTCTTGCTTTTACCCTTATATATTTTGCCATTCATATACCCCAAAAGATATCCATTAGTTAATGCTGTAAATATAATTTGAACACTTAATCTCAAGTTAGACTTTATTTTTCCTATAAAATTCAAAAGTATCACCTACCCAATTCCAATACACTCAAGGCAGATACTGC
>JAEWQX010000172.1 GCA_023399035.1 Bacillota bacterium
ATGTCATTTTCATACGTAAAAGGAAGTGACTTATTAAAAGATATAAATTTAAATATCCCTACTGGAGTATATTTATCTATACTCGGTGAAAATGGGAGCTGTAAAAGTACTCTTATCAAGCTTATACTCGGATTATTAAAACCAGACTGCGGCTCGATTGAACTCAGCACAAAAAAGATTTCTTATGTTCCTCAGAGGCTTGATAATTTTAACGGAGAATTCCCAATAACAGTAAGAGAAGTTTTAACCTCTCATTCAAAGGCTATAAAAATAAAAGATTCAAATGCCATTTCTAATGTATTGGAAAAGGTTAATATGAGTGATTTTAAGAATAATTTAATCGGAAATCTATCTGGAGGCCAGCAGCAGAGAATTTTTATTGCAAGAGCTCTTCTTGGAAATCCTGATCTTATAATTCTTGATGAGCCTTCCACTGGAGTAGATGAAAAAAGTCAAAATGAAATATATCCTTTATTACAGGATTTAAATATAAATCATGGAAAAACGATAATTTCTGTTGAACATAATACAAAAACAGCCTTAAAATATTCTACTCATATATTAAAGCTGGATAATGGTCATATGAAACTATATACAAAGGATGAATTTGTTAAGTATTTAGAATATAAAAATTCTATATCAAATATAGTATAAATTTAAGAAAGGTAATAATAAAATGTTTGAATTAGGTTTTATGCAGAACGCCTTTGCTGCTGGTTTTATAGTTTCAATTCTCTGTCCCTTTATTGGACTTTTTATTGTGCTTAGGCGTTATTCAATGATAGGTGATACTTTATCGCATTCATCATTTGCAGGTGTTGCAATTGGTCTTGTTTTAGGAACAAATCCTCTTCTAACAGCATTTATTTTTACAACACTATGTGCTATTGTCATTGAATATTTAAGAACATATTATAAAAAATATGCTGAGCTTGTAATGTCCATAGTACTTACATTAAGCTTAGGTATTGCAATCATATTAACAAGTAGCGGCAAGGCTACTGCAAAAGTTGACTCATTTTTATTTGGAAGTATTTTAACTGTTACAGTTTCAGATATAATTTTAATAGGAATTGTAGGTGCAATATGCCTTATAACTCTTATATGTATATACAATAAACTTATATATGTTACTTTTGATGAAAATGGTGCAGAAACAGCTGGAATTAATGTTAAGCTAATTAACTATATATTCACTATACTTGTTGGTGCTACAATTTCATTATCAATAAGAGTAATGGGAATTCTTGTTGTTTCATCAATAATAGTAGTTCCTGTTGCAACTGCAATTCAGCTAAAAAAAGGATTTACAAAAACTCTTATATTTTCAATAGTCTTTGGTCTCATTGATGTTATGTCAGGATTAGTTCTTTCATACTATATGAATAGTGCTCCTGGAGGGACAATTGCCTTAACATCAGTAATAGTGTTAATAATAACATTAATTTCAAAAAGAATTATTGCTCCTGAGCAATAAAATAAAACCCACTATAAATCACAAGTTTAACTTGAAATTTATAGTGGGCTTGTTGTTTATATACTCTATTTTTTCTTTCTATTGTTTTTGCACTCCCTGCATACACCCTTCATTACAAGATCATGCTCCGTAAGAGTAAATCCTGTTTCACTTTGTACTATTTCTTCTATCTGGCTCATTGGACAGGGAATATCTATTTCCTTATGACATACATCGCATCTTAAAAGATGTCTATGAGTCTTCTTTTTCAATTTATATGCAAACACTCCATCTGTAAGAGTAATCTTTTCTGTTATCTGCTTTTCTTCAAATAATTCTAATGTTCTGTAAACTGTACTTAAATTAATATTTATGCTCTTTTCTCTGGATATCAAATATATTTTTTCAGCAGAAAGGCTATTTTCAGCACTTTTTAGTATATCTAATATTTCTATTCTTCCTTTTGTTACTTTTATATTTTTTGACTTAAGAAACTCCTGTGATTCCACTTTCATATCCCCTAACAATTAAATATTAACTATATTATAACATAAATATAGACAAATATTTTAAAAGAAGATCACTTTTAAGCCAAAAAGGATTAGTGCAATTCCACCTAAAAAATCTGCATATTTACTTACAAACCTTACCTTCTGTATATATTTACATATAAAAAAAGCAACTGTAGATAAAAATAAAGTTATCAATCCAATTAATATGGAATTTACGCTAAGTAAAGGTATACTATTCAACTTACAAAATGTAGTGAATCCAATTACAAGAGCATCTATGCTTACTGATATACCTAAAATTATACATGTACTGTCCTTAATAAGAAGATCACTTTCCTTTTCCTTTAATCCGTCAATTATCATTACTATTCCCACCATACACATCACTATTCCTCCGGCTATACTCGGAATACTTGTGATATATACATCAAAAAGGTGTCCTGCCACCCCTCCGAGAAACGTAAAGAGAAACTGAAAAAATGCAAATGATAAGACAAACTTAATTTTATTCCTTCTTTTTAATATCGGATTTAATCCAACACCTACGGATACCCCAAAAGCATCCATTGCCAATGCTATTCCTATAATGACAATATAATATATACTCATCTTTTACTCCTTAATTTATTGCTCTCTACTAAGTAATTAATTAATTTACAATAACTTGAATAATCTTAAAAATTTTCAATTAACAGCCAACCGTTAAGTCATGCGTTAACCGTAGTAAATATCACTTATTTAATTAATATTATCCATAAGTTCTATTAATGCACTAAAGACTATATATTGTTATAGAAATAATTTTACAATGATATATTATACTATTCACTTTATTATGAAATAATAATCTTTTTTATTATTAATACTATTTTAAAGCTTTTCATTTTAATATATTTTATTATTTTTTGTACTACTTATTATACATATTTATTTTTTGTCAAAAAGTCTTTATTTAATTGTTATTTTATTGTATATTAGTAAATAGAGTATTATTTTTATAAAACAGTATACTATATTTAAAATTATAGTGTAACAAATAAGGAGGACGTTTAATGTCAAATTGTATAATAGCCCAGTCTGGAGGCCCAACTTCTGTAATTAATTCTAGTGTTGTAGGTCTTATACACGCTAATAAAGAACTTATGGCATTCGATAAAGTTTATGGAGGATTAAACGGAATTGAAGGTATATTAAATAGAAACATAATTGATCTTTCTTCAAAATCTGATGAAGAAATAAATACTTTTAGATTCACGCCATCTTCTGGATTAGGTTCATGCAGATATAAATTAAAGGATGCTGATACATGTGCAGATGAATATAATAACTTAATGAGCATTCTTAAAGAATATGATATAAAAGCTTTCTTTTATGTTGGTGGAAATGACTCTATGGATACTACTGCAAAACTTGCAAGATATGCAGAACTTAATAATATAGATATTAAGTTTATTGGTATACCAAAAACTATTGATAATGATTTAAAATATATTGATCACACACCTGGTTTTGGAAGTGCAGCAAAATTTATCGGAACTACTGCTCTTGAAACATACCTTGATGCATCAGTATATATTAATAATGGAATTTTCATTTTAGAAACTATGGGAAGAGATACTGGATGGCTTGCGGCTTCAGCATGTACTGCAAAATTAAATAATAAACCAGTTGCTGATTTCATATATCTTCCTGAAGTTGCTTTTGATAAAGATAAATTTTTAAGAGATGTTAAGAAACGTTTTGAAGAAAATAACAAAGTGTACATAATAGCTTCTGAAGGATTAAGAGATAAAGACGGTAATTTTGTATCTGAATTCAAATGTGTATCTCAAGATAACTTTGGTCATACTCAGCTTGGTGGTGTTTCAGGATATTTAAGAAACCTTATTCTAGATAGCGGAATAACAACAAGAGTTAAAGCATTGGAACTTGGAATACTTCAAAGATGTGCAATGCACTGTGCTTCTGATACAGATTTAAATGAAGCTTATGCAGTAGGTGAAATGGCACTAAGATATGCTTATGAAGGTGAAACTGGTAAAATGGTAACAATAAAAAGAGAGTCAAATTCTCCTTACAAAGTATCATATTCATTAGTAGATGCAGATAAAATTGCAAATAATGTAAGATACTTCCCTACTGAGTGGATAAACGAAGAAGGAAACTTTGTTACAGAGGAAGCTTTCTCATACTTTGAACCACTTATAGGCGGAACACCTGTACTTAACTGTGAAGGAAACCTTCCTAAATACAAAGTATTTAATTAGTTGAGATCTATAAGTACTGTAAAAATGGATGCATAAATTTAATGCATCCATTTTTAATTACCTTTATTTTTTACGATTATCTTTACATATATCCTCTATAACATTTAAAAATGTATCTACTTCATCAAGCGAATTATATATTGCAAAGCTTATTCTAATCATTCCAGGCATTTTCTCATTTGAGTCATATAAAAACAACCCTGCTTCTTTCTCAGTCACATTCATAAGTCTTCTGCAGTATGGATGAGCACAAAACCATCCGTGCCTTACTGATATTCCGTTTTTCTTTGCTAATATTTCTGCCACATCACGATGATACATTTTATCTACATTAAATGTTGCAATTCCTAATCTGTCATTAATATTATCCATATCCCCATAATTGATTATTCCAGGAATGCTCTTAAGTCCATTCAAAGTATGACTTAGTAGAAGTTTTTCATGCTCTTCTATATAATCATATCCTATTGTATTCATAAAACTTAATGAATTAATTAATGACATTACACCAAAGAAATTAGGCGTTCCTGCTTCTTCTTTGTCAGGAGGTGGAAGATAAAACACTTTTTCATCTAAAACAAGATCCACAGTGCCTCCTCCGGCATAATCCGGATCTGTTTTTTCAAATTCTTCTTTAAGTCCTATTATTACACCTACGCCAAAAGGAGAATATATCTTATGAGATGAAAATACTAAAAAATCAATATCTTCGGCTTCTGTTTCTCCACTTATTTCTACTTTTTTATGGGGTATGAGCTGAGCTGCATCTATTATTAATTTAGCATCATATTCATGAACTATTCTAGCTATCTTATGAATATCATTAACATAGCCAGTTACATTTGAAGCCCCCGTAAGAGATACATATTTTACTTTTCCTAAATTATTTTTTAGTTTTTTTTCTAATTCATCAATTTTAAGACGCCCTTGGTCGTCAACTTCAATATAATCAACCTTTCCCCTGTTCCTCCAGGGTAAATCATTTGAGTGATGCTCCATTCTTGAAGATATTACTACTTCATCATCATTTTCCTTTAAAAGAGTTTTTGCCAATTTATTTATTCCTTCAGTCGTATTATTCACGTATATTACAATATATTTATCTTTATCCCTAACGTTAAAGAAATCCATTATAAACTCTTTTGATGCATGATATAAATCTGTAGTTATCTGTGCCTTCTGCCCTGTCCCTCTTCCTATTGAAGCATAACTGCTTCCTAATCTATATATACAGTCAATACAAGATTTTATAGGTGGAGTTGTAGCCGCATTATCAAAATTTATACCTTCTATGCAACGTCCTTCAGAATTGCAAATTTTTTCATCAAGTCCAATAAATAAATCTCTGATGTTTTTTTTATTATTTATCCTCATAATGCATCTCCTCCAATTACATAGTATTCCACCATAAGATTTATTGTGCATGTACTATATATGTTCGTAAATTCATATTAATAGAAGTAGCAGCAACTACTTTTATTCATATTTTTATATTTAATATAAGGAGGAAATTATATGAAACCAGATGAAAAATATATGTCTGAAGTAAAATTAAAAAACAACTTTAGATTTATACCACCATCATTTAACAGGAGTCTTTATATGGATGCTGATGAGAATTCTGATATTAATGAAGAAAATGAATCTTTAGATCTATATCCTAGTGAAACAAGTGAGGATCAGCTATACTGTTACTATAACAGCTTAGAAAACTGCAATAATAAACTGAAGAAAACAGAAAATTTAACAAGAAGTCCAGAAATATTTGAAGTATTAAGAGGACTAGACCTTGATATTGATGAAGTTTCTGATTTAGATAACTTAAATTCACGCAATGACATTAATAAGGTATATGATTATATCATTGCTAAGGACCCAGGTGTAAATGAAGCCCTTTCCTTATACGGAATACCTTCGCCAATAATAAAGGTAATTACAAAAAGACTAATCAAACTTTCTTTACTATACAATAACAAAGAGTAGGTGATTATTAATATGTTTTTATTTAGAAGTTCACTACCAAAGATCAAAGGATATGTGAGATTTATTCATGCTATTCCTGATGCTCCAAGTGTTGATATATACCTAGATGATAAAATTATATTTTCAGGATTATCATTTGGTAATGTTACAAATTATATTGAAGTAACACCCGAAACATACTCTGTTCAATTATTCAGAGCTGGAACTCATACTAAACCATTTATTAAAGAGCCACTTATTGTTACTCCAAACAGTATGTCTACTATAAATATCACATATGAAAATAATGAGATAGCATTCTTTTCAATAGATGACACACACACAAACTCTAATCCTCTATTATCATATGTACGATTCATAAATGTAGCTCCTTCAGCACCATTGCTATCCCTAAGTCTACCTGATAACAGAGTGCTATTTAACGAGACATCTTATCTTGAAACAAATAATTACTACCCTATTTCACCCGGTATATATAATTTTATAGTCTCTACCTCAGATGGAAATTTCATCAAATATATCAGCAATGTAAAGCTGGATAAAAATTTATATATAACTATATACATGATAGGATTATATAGGAAAAATCCTCCTTTGGGATATATTCTTCTGCGTGATGACTTGAAAACTTCTAGAAAGTTGTAAATTCAAATAAAAAATTAATAATTAAAGCTGATAATTTGAAAATACCATTTATCAGCTTTATATATAATGTGTATATTTTACATATACCAACATATAACTATATTAACTATTAACGGCATATTCTTAATTAAGTCCATTCATTGTCACACATGGAAATTTCAAATAGTTAGTATTCTATCATTGCCCTTATCTTTTTAAATAAAATCGGTCTTATTGTATCTATATCTGTAGGTTCCTTAAATATAATCGTTGTATAGCTTATACTTCCAACAAGCTCAATTATCATAAATAATGTCATTTCAGCTTCTTTTTTATTCATTCCTTCATTTATGAGATTATTTATAAATATATCTAAAACTCTGTTTACATCATCATATTCCTTCGGATCCATTATAGCTTTTCTATATAATCCCCAAGAGATATTTTTATTTATAAGCTTTAAAATTGATTGATTATTTTCAAAAACACTAATAATATGATCAATAAAGATTAATGTCCTCTCCTTAAAATCTATAATCCCTAACTCATCTGTCTTTTCTAAACAATCTTTAATAATCTGATTGCTCTTTTTTAAAATTATTTTATTTAAAATATCATATTTATCTTTAAAATATAAATAGAAAGTTCCCTTTCCTACTTTTGCTGTCTTAACTATATCATCTATAGATGTCTTTTCTATTCCTCTGCTTATAAAAAGATTGTATGCTGCTGATAGAAGTTCTTTTTCTTTCAATTCTTTTTTCATGGTAATATTCATTTTTCCATTTTCCAATACAAATCACCTCCAATATTACCTGTAAAAATTATAGTATTAATTACTATAATTTAAAAATCAACATAGTAATATTTTAGTCATTTACTTTATAAATGTAAACTACTGCCTATAACTTGTCATGTATTATTAATATTCCTATAATAAAATGGTATAATTATTATAATTGACAGCTAAAATTATTAATATTGCTTGCACTTATTTTGAGTAATATAGGTTGATAATATCTGTTTTTAGTAAAATAGTAAAATATATGATGTAAGAAGCTGAATACTTTCTTATATTGAAATATATTAATCTTATGACTAAATTTACAGAAATTAAATTATACATTTGTAAAGTTATGTGTTTAAACATGCATTTGATATCATATTAGATTTTACATATGTTATTTTATATAAGAATAGAAAACTGGAGGATAAGAAATGATTGTTCTAAGCTGCAAAGATATATGCAAAAGTTACGGTATAAATGAAGTATTAAAAAATATAACCTTTTCCATAAATGAAGGTGATAAAGTTGGAATCATAGGTTCAAATGGTGAAGGTAAGTCTACACTTTTTAAGATTCTTACAAAAGAGATTTCTTATGATGATGGTGAAATATTTATTGATAAAAATAAAACTATAGGATACCTGTCTCAGCATTTAGCTCTTGATTCATGTAACAGTATTCATGATGAAATGCTTATGGTTTTTGAAGATCTTCAAAGACTTGAAAAAAAGATTGCTGACCTTGAATTAAAAATGAATGAACCTTACGATGTCAACAATGCAGAATATCATGAAAAAATAATAAAAGATTATGGTACTGCTCAGGACCTTTATGAAAATCGTGGTGGTTTTACATACAAAGGAGAAATATCACGTGTAATAAAAGGTTTAGGTTTTACAGAAAATGATTTTGATAAGATAATTTCAACATTGAGCGGAGGCCAGAAAACTAGAGTTGCTCTTTGTAAGCTCCTTCTTTTAAAACCAGATATACTTCTTCTTGATGAACCTACAAACCATCTTGATTTAGATGCAATTGAATGGCTTGAAGAATATTTAAAGGCTTATAAGGGAACTGTTATTGTAATTTCCCATGACAGATACTTTTTGGATTCTGTTACGACATCAACTTTTCAGGTTATAAATGGTCATGTTAACTGCTATAATGCTGCATATACCAATTCACTTGAATTGATGAAAAAGGATTATGAAGCTAAATTAAAGGCATATAATCTTCAACAGGCAGAGATTAAAAGACAGGAAGCCATAATTGAAAAATTTAGATCATTCAATCGTGAAAAAAGTATAAAAAGAGCTGAAAGCAGAGAAAAGGCACTTGAAAAAATAGAGCGTCTTGATGCTCCTGATGCTGAGAAGAGTGCATCTAAAATTAAATTTGAGGCTTCAGTAAAAAGCGGGTATGATGTACTTCATGTTGAAAAATTAAGTAAAAGCTACGGTGAAAAAAAGCTATTTTCTAATCTTTCTTTTGATTTAAAAAGAGGTGAAAAGATAGCTCTTATAGGAGAAAATGGCCGTGGTAAAACTACACTGTTTAAAATAATAATGGATAAAATAAAGCCTGATTCAGGTTCTAAGGTTCTCGGAGCAAACGTAAATGTTGGATATTATGATCAGGAACAATCTAATCTTCATCTTGATAAAACCATATTAGATGAGGTGTGGGATGACTTCCCTGAAATGACTACAACTGAACTAAGAACTGCCCTTGGCTCATTCTTATTCAGAAATGATGATGTTTTTAAGGAAATTAATAAATTAAGTGGTGGAGAAAGATGCAGAATAAACCTTTTAAAGTTAATGCTTTCAAAATCAAATCTGCTTTTACTTGATGAACCTACAAACCATCTTGATATTCCTTCAAGAGAAGCATTGGAAGATGCTATCTTAAGCTATGACGGTACACTTATTGTAATTTCCCATGACAGATACTTCTTAAATAAAGTTATACATAGAATAGTAGAACTTCAGGAAGATGGTGCTCATGAGTACCTTGGTAACTACAATTATTATGTTGAAAAGAAGAAAAATCCACTAAGATTTGAAACCTATGAAGGTACTGCAAATGGAAAGACTAAAACTGCTATAAAAGAAGAAAAGAAAAAGAAAAAAGCCCTTGAAAAAGAAGCAAAGGCAAAACAAAATGAAATAAAGAAGCTTGAAGATAATATAAACAAGCAGGAAGAAAGCCTTGCTAAACTTCAAGAAGACTTATGCAGAGAAGAAATTTATTCAAATCCATCTGAAAGTGAACGTGTAAATAAAGAAATCAAAAATCTTCAGGATGTAATTGCACATTTATATGAAAAGTGGGAAGAACTTTCAATGGAGGAATAAAAAAGATTAAAAATCTATTTATTACATCCTTTAACTATATGCATATACATGATTCCAGATTTTGATCTGCTATTATTTTGTTGAAAAGCAAAAATCCGTGTCACTCATATAGTGATACGGATTTTCATCATATATTTTCCTACCAACTTTTAACATATTTATCCACAGGTTTTATAAATTTTATATGTATTTTAATTGATTTTGTGGATAAAATTGTTATTTAGTTCCTGAAGAACCAAATCCATTTGCTTTTCTTTCTGAATCAGATAATTCTTCTGCTTCCACAACATTTACTCTATAAACAGGCTTTACAACCATTTGAGCTATTTTCATTCCTTCTTCTACAACAAAAGTTTCCTGTCCATGATTTATTATAATAACTCCTATTTCTCCTCTATATCCTTCATCAATTGTTCCTGGAGAATTTAACGTAGTTATACCATTCTTTAATGCTAAACCGCTTCTAGGTCTTATCTGTGCTTCTGTATTCTTAGGAAGCTCTATTTGTATTCCTGTATGTACAAGACCTCTTTCCCCTGGATTTAATACAAGTTTTTCAACAGCATATAAGTCAAGACCTGCATCTCCTTCATGAGCATAATTAGGTATAACTGCTTTTTCATTTATTTTTTTTATTTTTAATGTGTATTCCATATATTCTGCACCTACTTCATTATTTTTATTTCATCAATTGATTATAACTTAATATAATATAAAAAATCTACATTAAATATAACTTAAATATTTAATGTAGATTTATAAGCTAATTATGTTTACTTCAACTTCTATATTTCTTTAGCTTATTAACAATTAATATTTTTTCTTTTTTATTATTACAGTCTATTGTTATTTCATTCCAATTTATATATTTAGGCTTTTCAAAATATTCCTTATCAATAATTTCTATTATTCTATATGATCCATCCTCCACATTGGAAAATATAGCCTCACCATTTTCATCTGTAAATTTTGATTTGATAAGAATTGGTGATAATCCATTTATCTTATATAAATTTATCTTTGCACCCTTTAAAATCTCCTGTTTTCCACAGTCAATTATAGCTTTTACAGATATTCTTCCATTATTAAAGGTTTCTCTACTAGCTTCATGCTTCATGTCCTTATTATCTGATTCACAATTACACTGTTTAGGGTTATCTTGTTTACAGCATGATTCATCATCTAAGATTTCAAATACACAGTTATCACCGCTGCATTCATAATATCTTATTTTATTATTTCCTGCAGATAAATTTATGCTTAAATTGCCTGCTCCTTTTTTATCCAAAGTACATTCATCTCCACTCATAAAAGCATCCTTTCCAAATTGTATTTCTATATATAATATGGTTTCAGACATCTTTATGTGATTGTGTTTTCTTAAAATGATAAGCACATATTCTTTATTAAAAGCTTTATTTTTATCTACATTAGGAAGCAGTACTATAACTTCTTCTCCTCCATATCTTCCGATAATATCATTCTTGCTTATAGTTTTCTTTACTTCCTTTGTTAATTTAATTAGTACTTCATCTCCCACTTGATGGCCATATTTATCATTAACGCCTTTAAAATCATCAATATCAAACATTATTACTGCAAACTGACTCTTATCCAGACTTGAACCTTATAACAAAAATATAAGAGATTCTTCGAAATACTTTCTATTGTATACAGAAGTAAGTTTATCTAATGTTGAGCTTATTGTTAAATTATATTTTTCAAGTAAAAATGCAAGAAATGGCTTAAAGCTCTCAATTACTTTTTTAGATGCTGCCTGCGCACTTCTAAGAATCCACTATTATTAACATATGTTATCGTATCATTCTGAGTTAGAATATTTATGATTAAAATTATATGAAATAATGAGTATGTCAATTGTAGATTACAATATTAAGCATAAAAAATAATCAGCGTTAATCGCTGATTATTTTTTATAGTTCTATTACTAATTTTTATTTATTATTTTTTCCGAAACCATTTAATATTAGATTTAATATCACACCTACTATTGCTGCAAAACTTAATCCTGACATTGTTACAGTATCAGTAATTTTGATTCCAATAAATATTCCAAAGTAATCTTCAAGGATTTTTCCACCAAACCCTATTATTAGTATTACAGCCATTACAATTATGTTTTTCCAATTCATCTTTACTCTTTCTCTCTTTATAGTCTTTACTCCTACAAGAGCTATCATTGAAAATAACATTAAACTTATACCACCCATTACACATGAAGGAATGGTTCTTATTGTCATTCCAAATTTAGAAATAAAGCTTAATACTATTGCAAAAACTGCTGCTAATCTTAATATAGAAGGATCATAATTTTTAGTTATAGCTAAAACCCCTGTATTTTCGCCATAAGTTGTATTTGCTGGTCCTCCAAGTAATGATGCACTTATAGTTGCAAGACCATCTCCTAATAAAGTTCTGTTTAGACCTGGATCCTTAATAAAATCTTTACCTACTACCTGACCATTTGTTGTAATATCACCGATATGTTCCATAAATGTTGCAAGCACTACTGGTGCTATCATCATTATAGCTCCAATGCTGAATTTAGGAAGTGTAAAGTTTGGTACTGCTACCATTTGAGCACTTGATATTGCTGCTGTATCAACTAATCCTGTCATTAATGATACTACATATCCAACCGCAACACCGCAAAGTATAGCTATTTGAGAAATAAATCCTTTTCCGAAGTTTTTTATTAAAAGTGTTGTTCCTAATGTTATAACTGCAATTATGATATTTGTCATAGCCATATCTAATGCTGTAGGAATTAAGTTTAACCCTATTACCATTATCATTGGTCCTACTACCTGTGCTGGTAAAAATGAATGTAATCTATCTGTACCAATTTTTTTAATTAAGAATGACATTATTACATATATCAATCCTGCCACAAAGATTCCGCCTTGAGCATATCTCAAATCTCCGTAAACTTCTCCTACTGCTATAATAACTGGAATAAATGCAAATGATGAACCTAGGAACACTGGAACTTTTCTTTTAGTACATAAATGGAAAATAAGAGTTCCAAGTCCTGCACAAAATAGTGCTACTGATATATCTAGGCCTGTTAGTATCGGCACTAACACTGTTGATCCAAACATGGCAATGAGATGCTGAAGAGCCATGATTACTTTAATACCTGTTTTCTTTACTGAAGACTCCTCAATATTTTTCGATGTGATTTCTGTTAATTCTGACATACTATACCTCCTCAAAATTAAAAGAAGAAAATTACTTTCTCCCTTTTTAGCCTCTCTGGACTAGAATTAAAAGATGTCTTAGAATACTTTAATATTTATTTATAAATCAAAAATTTTCTACAAATTTCTATCAAATTATATCACCTTATAAACTATAGTTCAACATAATATAAAATATTTTTATGTATTACCCATTAAAATAAAATAATTTAAAATAAAAACTGTGTATTTGTATATAATATGTGTGTATTAAAATTTTATGAAGGTGATTATATGAATTTTAAAAAATTTAATAAATTTATGATTTTAATCTTAGTAATCATTACATTTTTTTCATTCAATATAACTGTTCCCTATGCTGATGAAACAAATGAAATGAAAAGTGATACTAAGATAATATATCTTACTTTTGATGATGGCCCTGCTGGCAAAGTTACAAAAGATGTTTTGGATATATTAAAAGAAAACGAAGTACATGCAACTTTCTTTTTGATAGGATGTCAGATTAAAAATCAAGAAGAACTGGTTAAAAGAATGTATGATGAAGGTCATTCTATTGGACTTCATAGTATGACACATAAAAAAAATTCGTTATACTGCTCAAATGAGCATTTTCTAAAAGAGATGCTTGACACTCAGGAACTTATAAGCACAGTTATTCCAATAAAACCAAATATATTAAGATTCCCTTTTGGATGTAATAATAATACATATAAAATTTCTCAGTCAATGGTTGACCTGCTTCACGAAAATAATCTGAAAATATACGACTGGAACACTGACAGCGGTGATGGTGCAAATCCAAATTCTGATCCATCAACGCTGATAAAAAATGCAAAAAGCAAAAAAGATAAGGTTATTCTATTAATGCATTGCTCATATATAAGCAAAAATTCTGTAAAAGCTCTTCCATGCATTATAAAATACTACAAAGATAATGGATATGAATTTAAAACTATCGATGAAAATACACCTGAAGAATTTCATTTTATAAAAAGAAAATAATATAAATAAAGCTAAAAAATAAAATAACCTGGTCTAAAATATTTTTAATTTTAAACCAGGTTTTAATATTAATCAATTTTTATTTATTAACTAGATAAGCTCCTGTGGCTGCTGCTGTTCTTTCAACAATTTTGAATAATGCAAATCCGAGAATTGTGTTTATTAATGCTGCTGTAAGAACAACACTTATAAATAATTCAATAAATGCTCCTGCTTCAATCCCACCAATTATAATAGCTACAGTTATAAATAATGTTCCACTAATTGTTGTTCCTATTGGTAATATGATCATCATTAATTTGTTAATATCCAATTTATTTCTTATTAAAGTAATTAGGGCAAACATTATATTAGTAGTTATAAATTTATCAACTATATTTGGTATCTGTCCCATTGGCATCTTTGTTGTCATTGCTGCAAATATTCCTACAGCTATTCCACAAATTAAATTAGTTTTGTAATCTCTGTTATATATCATTATTATAAAAAGCATAGCCAATGATAAATCAGGCTGCATGCTTATACCAAAAAGCGGTATTGCAGGTGTTATCTGATGTAAAATTGCTCCTATAGCTATTAATATTGCATTTGTAGTCATTTTCTTTGTATTTAAATTTGTATTCATAATAAAATCTCCTCTTCAATAAAATTAATTAATTACTATTTTCCTGTTATCTATTTTCTTTTAATTATTTCTTTCTTTCATAACATAAATATCAACCCCCACTGATAATAATCAGTTAGCCGTTTGGAGCTGGTAGTAACTTTAATAAATTTTATTTTCAGAAGATTATGCAGAATTTTAAGATAAAAAAACGTCCTATTTATAATAAATAGGACGGATAATTCCGCGTTGCCACCTAAATTGTATCTTCTTAAACAAAAATACCACTCAACTTCAAGTACTAACATACTCTATTCGCTATAACGTGCGACACACGGCGCAACTACTCTCAATTTCATAAATAAAAAGATTTCATATTGCTTCTCAGAGGCCCATTCACCATTCGCTACCGTGCTGAAATCTCACCATCTTCAGCTCTCTTTGACATTGCATCCTGACTACTCTTCCTCTTCCTGGAATTTATTTCTTATATATATAATATTCTCTTTAAACTATTTTGTCAACACTTTTTATATTTTTTACCAACTATATCTATTATTTCATTGAAAGGTTTTGGTCTGCTGAAGTAATATCCTTGTACAAAATCACAGAAAATAGCTTTAAGGTATTCAACCTGCTCTTCCTCTTCAACACCTTCTGCAACTACCTGAATACCCAATTGATGAGCTAGTCTTATAATCCCTTCTACCATACATTTTTCTTTAGGATTAGTACAAACATCCAATATAAAACTTCTGTCAATTTTTAAAACATCAATTGGTAGTTTTGTTAAGTAACTAAATGATGAATAGCCTGTCCCAAAATCATCTAATGCAATAGTTATTCCCATATCTTTAATTTCTTCCAAAACCTTAAGATTGCTTTCAAATGATTTCATAAACATACTTTCAGTTATTTCAAGTTCAAGATGTCTTGAAGATATCTGATACTTCTTTATTAACTTTCTAAGAACGTTAATAACAATTTCCTCTTGAAACTGAACTTCTGATAAATTCACTGCAATTTTAAAATCTGTATATCCCTTTGACGATAAAAATTTTATTTTTCTACATGCTTCCTCAAGGACAAAGCTTCCTATTGGAACAATCATTTTCGATTCTTCTGCAAGTGGTATAAATTTTCCTGGACTTATTTCTCCAAACTTTTTATTATTCCATCTTGCCAGTGCTTCAAACCCTTGCACTGTAGAATCTTCTAATGATACTTTAGGCTGATACACAACATAGATTTCATTATTCTCTAATGAAGTTCTAAGCTCCTTTTGAAGAGCATATTCCTTAACAACTTTATTTCCCATTTCATTACTGAAAAATTTATAATTGTTTTTACCATTCTGCTTTGCCTCATACATAGCTATATCAGCATTCTTAAGAAGAAAATCATAACTTATCCCATCTTTAGGAACTACTGATATTCCCATACTTATAGTTAAATAAATATCTTCATGAGATTGTTTGAATACATTAAATATTTCTTCAATAGTTTTCTCAATTTCACTTTCACTGTTTTGAAATAATATGAATGTGTTTCCACTATATCTGCACATCAATACTTCTCTATTAATAGAATTCCTTACTTCAGAACTTATTATTCTGAGCATACTATCACCAAATTCATGCCCAAAGGAGTCGTTTACATGCTTGAAATTATCAATATCAAATAATATTAATGATGCACTTGTGTTATTTATAATAGAATTTTTAATATTATTTTTTACTATATTTTTAAATACATCGACACTTGGTAATAACGTTACTCTGTCATATTCTGCAAATGTAGTTTCATCTAAGTCATTGTATTGCTCAAGCTCGCTTATTTCCCCCTTAACCATATCCAACAATCCTTTATAACTTATTTATTTTATTATTTATCTTTTTTTCTATCATTTGCAAGAGATGCAACTAGCGCTGCTGCTGCAACTAAAACTGTAATAATCTTTCCACTCTTTTTTATTTTCATACTGATGTTCCTCCTATAAAATCGGAATATATTTTATTTAAACTGATTTATATCCTTATTATATTCATAGTCTATATCATGTAGTTTATTTTTTAAAATTTCTTCGTCTAAATCCAAATCACTGCATAATAAATTCAGTGAACTGTATTCATCTCTTAATTTTGTATTTATAAAACTAAGTAAAATAACAGGATCCATACTCTTAATATCTTCATTTGTCATATTACCATTTCTCCTTAAACTCATAAAATCATAATGCCTGCCTATAAACATCAAAAGCGATATTTACAGGCTTAAGCATAATCTTTATATATTATCAATATGTTAAATAACTAAATATACTAAAATGAAATATATCAATACTACTTAAGAAGTTTTAAATAAATCTAAACTTAAAGCTTCTATTTTGTAAATTTAGTTTTTTCTTTGGACTCTTAAAATATATTTTTATATAAATTAAATGTATATACAATAATAATATAACATATATTTACATATTAATAAATACCTTTGATTTATTCTTCATCATATACATCCAGGAATGAATACTTTTCATCACCCTTCTGCCATCCTAATATTCCATCCATACTTACATTTTCAGCAGCTTTAAATATAGATTTTTCTACGCCATCAAAGTTTTCTTTTAACTGCTTAATTAAATCTTTAATTTCATATCTCTTATTGCCTATCTTTTCAGCAGCTACCATACATGCACAGTTTAAAGGCCATATTCCTGCATTATTTATAAATCTCTTTATATAATCTTCTTCTATAAGATACATTGGTCTTATAAGTTCGAGATTTTCAAAGTTCTTTGCCTTCAGCTTTGGCATCATTGTTTTAAAGTTTCCTGCATAAAGTATATTTAACATTGTAGTTTCAATTACATCATTATAGTGATGACCTAATGCAAGCTTATTACATCCAAATTCCTGAGCTTTAGAATATAATGAACCTCTTCTCATTCTTGCACATAAATAACAAGGATAATCCTTAGCCATTCTATCTACAACTTCAAAAATTCCTGAATCATATATATGTATTGGTATATCAAGATGTTCGCAGTTTTCTATTAATAATTTCTTTATGTCTGGATGATATCCAGGATCCATAGCAAGAAATACTAAATCAAACTTTACCTGACCATGTCTTTGAAGTTCCTGAAGAAGCTTTGCCATAAGCATACTGTCTTTTCCCCCAGAAATACCTACTGCAATCTTATCGCCTTCTTCTATCAGCTTATACTCTTTAACAGCCTTAACAAACTTTGACCAGATATGTTTTCTATATGTTTTTACAATGCTTCTTTCGATATCCTTTAAAGGTTTCTTTTCACCTTCAGGAATAATTCTTGGGCATCCTTTTCCTGCAATTGTACTCATTATTCTTCACCTCATTATCTTACTAGCCGCAGATTTTCCTGCCACTATGTTACTACTACTAATTGTAATACATATTTCCTTAAAAGTTTATAATGAAGTACTAACATTTACAAGTATTTTTAAAATTCTTCTTCATTATTTATTATCATTTTCTTATTTTTCTATAAATATGTATTATCCTTACTATTATTTTTCTTATTCTGTTTTATAATAGTAATATATTTAAATATGCTAACTAATTAAATTGGATGGTGATTATCAATGAATGAAAAGAAAAAACTCTATAAAGATGTTTCCAGAAAAAAAGTATGTGGAGTCCTTGCTGGATTTTCTGATTATATTAATGGAGATATTACTTTAATAAGAGTATTATTTGTACTTATAGCCATTGAATTTTTTCCTGCAGCAATTCTTGCTTATTTTATATGTGCATTAATAATGCCTGATAAAAAAGAAATTTTCAATGATATTAATTGAGATTTGTAATGAATGTGATAAAATGTTACTTGCATGTATTTTTATTATCTTAACTTAACTAAAGATTAAAAATGGAGGTAATTTTCAGTGGAAAATAAACTAAATAAAAGCGGATTGTCTGTTAGGCAAATGACTATGATTGGAATGCTTTCTGCAATTTCCATTTTCCTAGGATTAACAGGACTAGGTTTTATACCCCTGCCTACTATGAGAGCTACTATAATGCATATACCAGTAATTATTGGTGCTATTGTTGAAGGTCCGGTTGTAGGGGCATTAGTTGGACTTGTTTTTGGATTATTCTCAATGTATCAGAATTTCACTGCACCTGGTCCTACATCATTTATATTCTGGAATCCTATAATAGCTATAATACCAAGAATATTAATAGGACTTGTTGCTTATTATGTATATAGCCTTATCCGTAAAAAAATCAAAAATGAGAGCATAAGTATTGCTATTGCTTCACTTTTAGCAACATTCACAAATACAGCAGGAGTGCTTAGTCTTGCTTACTTATTTTATCTTGAAAAATACTCAGCTGCCTTAGGTATTAATCCTGATACTGCGGCAATTGCCATTGCAGGAATAGGAGTTACAAATGGAATTCCAGAAGCTATTGTAAGTGCTGTTATATGTGTTCCAGTCATAATAGCTATCTTAAAAATAAAGAAAAGCAGAAGCTAAAATTATAAAGCAAGTATTTCAAATTACTTGTTTTTTCTTTTAGTTCATCTTTTTTACTTTTATATTTTTTTATTACTTTTATTCCTTACATTACATGGATTATATTTTTTAAAAATACACACAATAATATTGCAAAGCAAAGAAGAATTGCTTAGCAAATAATCCTACATTCAAAGGAGGAATATATTATGTCAAAGAGTTCAGCATTAGTACCAGAAGCTAAACAAGGATTATCAAAATTCAAAACTGAAGTAGCTAATGAAATGGGAGTTCCATTTACAGATTATAATGGTAATTTATCTTCTAAACAATGCGGCAGCGTTGGTGGAGAAATGGTTAAGAGAATGGTACAACAATACGAATCTGGCATAAAATAAAATTCCGTAGTAATGTACCAAAAGAAGAGTTATTCCTTTGAATAACTCTTTTTAGGATTTAAAGACTTAATAATGATATAGCATTAGATATATCACTAAATTTAGAAAGACTTAAATAATATATCTAATAAGAACATTTTAAAGATAAAACGGCTTTTCATATTGTGAGAAGCCGTTTTATCTTCATTACTATTCAGTTATTTTTTCTAATGATGGAACAGGAGTTATTATTATTTCATCTTCATCCCCATCAATTCTTACTTTAGATCCATAAGTAAGTTCACCTTTTATTATCATTCTTGCCAATCTATTTTCTAAAGTATTCTGAATATATCTCTTAAGTGGTCTTGCACCATAATGTGGATCATATCCTTCTCTTGCCATTATTGTTTTTGCTGAATCTGTAACTTCAATTTCAATATTTTTATCCTTTAATCTTCTTGATACATCTTTTAAGAAAATATCAATAATCTTCTTAATACCACTTTCAGTTAATGGCTTGAACATTATAATATCATCTACTCTGTTTAAGAATTCTGGTTTGAATCTGCTCTTTAATATAGTCATTACTTTAGACTTAATATCATCTTCAACATGATCTTCATTTTTGTTTTCTAATAAATACTCGCTTCCAATATTTGAAGTCATTATTATGATTGTATTTTTAAAGTCAACAGTCTTGCCTTTGTTATCAGTCAATCTTCCATCATCAAGAATCTGAAGGAATATATTAAATACATCTTCATGTGCCTTTTCTATTTCATCAAATAAAACAACACTGTATGGATTTCTTCTTACTGCCTCAGTTAACTGTCCGCCTTCATCATAACCTACATATCCTGGAGGAGCTCCGACTAATCTAGATACAGAATGTTTCTCCATATATTCAGACATATCAATACGTATAATATTTTCTTCGCTGTCAAATAAGTTTCTAGCTAAAGTCTTTGCAAGTTCTGTCTTACCAACTCCAGTAGGTCCAAGGAATATAAATGATCCTATTGGTCTGTTGATATCCTTAAGCCCAGCTCTTGCTCTTAAGATTGCATTAGTAACTGCTTCAACTGCTTCACCCTGTCCTATTACACGTTTGCTCATATCATCTTCAAGTCTCAATAATTTTTCTCTTTCACCTTCAAGTAATCTTGATACAGGAATTCCAGTCCATTTTGCAAGAACCTGAGATACTTCTTCTTCTGTTACCTCTTCTTTTAATAATGCACCTTCATAGTTTTCCTTTGTTGCTTCTTCTTTCGCCTTTATTTCCTCTTCTAACTTAGGAATAACACTATATTGAATCTCAGCAACCTTATTATAATCAAAGTTTCTCTGAGCCTCTTCAATTTGTCCCCTTGCTTCATCTAATTTGCTCTTTAAAGTCTTGATTGATGTAATATTTTCTTTTTCCTTAGTATATTTAGCAGTCATTTCATCATTCTTTTCTTTTAATTCTGCTAATTCTTTAAGGACATCTTCCAATCTCTTCTTAGAACCTTCATCTTTTTCTTTAGCTAAAGCTTCTTTTTCTATTTCTAATTTAAATATTTTTCTTCTTACAACATCAAGTTCAGTTGGAAGTGAATCTATTTCTGATCTTATCATAGCTCCTGCTTCGTCAATAAGGTCAATTGCCTTATCTGGCATATATCTATCTTGAATATATCTGTCAGAAAGCTTTGCAGCTGCAACTATAGCTGAATCATGAATTCTTATACCATGGTGTATTTCAAATCTTTCCTTTAATCCTCTTAGTATTGCAATTGTATCATCAACACTTGGTTCATCAACAATTACAGGCTGGAATCTTCTTTCAAGAGCTTTATCTTTTTCAATATATTGTCTGTATTCATCAAAAGTTGTTGCACCTAAACAGTGAAGCTCACCTCTTGCAAGAAGTGGTTTTATCAGATTACCTGCATCCATTGCACCATCAGTTTTTCCTGCACCTACAATTGTATGAATTTCATCTATAAATAATAGTATTCTTCCATCACTATGGGAAACTTCTTTTAAAACAGCCTTTAATCTTTCTTCAAATTCACCTCTGTATTTAGCACCAGCAATAAGTGAACCCATATCTAAGGAGAATATTATCTTATCCTTTAAGCCTTCTGGTACATCTCCTCTTACTATTCTTTCAGCTAATCCTTCAACGATAGCAGTCTTACCAACACCAGGTTCACCAATAAGAACCGGATTATTCTTTGTCCTTCTTGAAAGAATTCTTATTGTTCTTCTTATTTCTTCATCTCTTCCTATAACAGGATCTAATTTATGCTTTTTAGCAAGATCAGTTAAATTTGTACCATACTTTGCTAAAGCATCATAAGTTCCTTCAGGATCCTGAGTTTCAACTCTCTGGCTTCCCCTCACTTCTGAAAGTACCTTTAAGAAGTTATCCTTTGTTATATTATACTGCTTTAATATTTTAGCAACGTCAGTATTTTTACATATATCCATAATGGCAATCATTAAATGTTCAACACTAACGTATGAATCTTCAAACTGCTTTGAAATTTCTTCTGCCTTTACTAAAACTTCTTCTACTTTTCTTGTTATATATAAATTTCCTAAGCCTTCACCTGTAACCTTTGGAAGTCTGTCTAATTCAGCATTTATTGAGCTTATTAAATTATTGACTGGAACTCCCATCTTAGTGAATATATTAGGAACTAATCCATCTTCCTGTTGAACTAATGCAGAAAAAAGATGAATTAAATCTATTTGCGAATTAGTGTACTTTACTGCTGTTGCATTTGCGTCATTTAATGCCTGCTGTACTCTTAATGTCATCTTATCAACATTCATATTTTTTCCTCCTCAAAACATGTATTCTACTTAATTCTTATACTACATTTATTATTCTTGCCAAAGGCTTATTTTTTAATATACAATCTTCAAATAAAATTATTTCTTTTAATAAGATTGTACTGAAAAAAGTCTTTGTCTTTTCAGTTGTTGAAAGATAAATACCAATTTATTTTATTGATATTTCCTTCCCTACATCTATAATAATACAAAGGTCAAAGAAAGTCAAAGTTTATTTGAAATTTTTTGCAAAAAAATAAAGCCGTGTATTTCTACAGGCTTTATTAAAATATACTTAATTCTAAATTAGGATATATATAATTATAACTTTCGTACTTTATAATCATCCTTTAATTATGAGGTTTTTATATTTTCTTATCTACAGTAAATGCAAGGTTAAAATACTTTAAAGCATCTAGAGTTGCACCAAGTTTATAATATAAAATTGCCATATCTATATATCTTTTCTTTCTTTCTTCTCTTGAACCAAATTTAAACAATGAATCCAGAGATAAATTCATATACTTTTCTGCTTCAGCATGCTTGTCCATCCTTTGAAGTATAGTTCCCTTAAGATAATATGATCTTTCAATTAATTTTATATTATTTGTAACTATCGCCATATTAAGTGCATCTTCTGTTATTTCATATGCAACTTCATATTCACCGTATTGAATCAATATCTCTGTGCATGAATTTAAAAACTCAACATGCTTTTCTTCATTATCTTTTGGAAATATTTCTATTCCTGCTTCAATTTCTGCAATTGCTTTTTCTTTTTCTCCAACTGCAAAATAATACTTTCCATAATCTCCATAAGATTTTGCCAAAGATATAGGATTATGCTTTTCATATTCATAAGCTTTTTCCTTATACTTATCAACATCGTCTTTTCTTAACTTTATACATACATTTGTATATATATGATATATTTTTCCCTTAACTTCATATGATTTTAATTCTTCTACATAATCTATTATTTCACTTAAAATAGCATATGCTTCATCAAAATTATTTATATTCTGATAACAGATTGCTTCATTATATGCTATAAAACAGTATTCAGCTCTATCATAGCCATCTTCCTTCTGCATCATCATTTCACGAAGCTTTCCATAATAAGATATAGCTTCTATATATTCTTCATTATATAAAAGATATCTTGCCATATCCTTAAAGTATATTATAGTATTTTCTTCTGTATTATCTCTTTGATATAAATCATAGTATTCTGAAACTATTAATTGAATGTTTTCAATTTTGTTTTCTTCAATATAGTATGTAAATAAAATATGTATAAGCTCAAACGCCAGATTGTAATATCCATATTTTACCGCATAGCTTAAATTGTCTTTAAGCTTTTCTTCAACTTCATTATCAGACGAAATATTCTTTTTTATTAAATTTAAATTACTAGTTATCTGTTCATATACATCTTCAATAAGATAATCTAAGTCTATTTCTATTTTTTTTGCTATATATTCAAGTAATTCTCTGTCTGCTTTTGCCTTTCCATTTTCAATACAGCTCATTTTAGCAATTGAAATTTTGTCTTCACATAACTCTTTCAAAGTAATTCCTTTAAATATTCTAGCCCTCTTTATTTTTTCACCAGTAGATAGTATTTCCATGTATATCACCCATTTATTAATTAGTTTTTGCTTTCTTCTGCTTTCCTAAATAATTCTATCCCTTCATTTAGATAATATGCAGCTTCCTGTTCATTTTTTTTATCCATGAAGTACTTACCAACTCTCATTGCCAGTTCCCCTGCTTTAGCTAACCTTCCATTTTCCTTTGCAAAAAGATATGTGTCCTTTAGTATACTTTCTGCTTCTTCAGTATTTTCATCAATATTAGCCATTGTATATCTTATAAGCTGACATTGTATTTTTCTGTCTACGTCATTTTCTGTAAGGCTTCTTTCGATATCATTTAAAATATCATTGCATTTTTCAGTATCCTTTAACTTTAGATAGTTTCTGCATATATCTATCAATGTATCATTAGTACGTCCAATACGGTTCTGTATACTCACATTCTTAGATATTTCATAATGTTTGAATGATTCATCTAATTCATCTAATTCATAAAAAATTCTTCCTAGATTACGTTCAATATTTACAATATTTCTATTGTGCTCTATCTTCTTATATACCTGTAATGTCTTTTTAGAATATTTTAATGCATTTAATATGTCGCCTTTTTTGTTGTAGTCTTCTGCCAGAGAAAATAGATTTTTAGCATAATAATCATCATTATATATCTGTTCAAATTTTTCTTTAGCCAAGTAAGCATATTTCAATGCAGATTCTAAATCTTCTATATCAAAATATGTTCTTGCCATATTATAATGAATTTCTCCAATTAAGAAATCATCAACTACTTCATTATCCTTATATACGATTTCAGCTTGCTTTAAATAACTGCTTGCAGAATGATATGCTTTAAGTTCTAATGCTATATCTGCTAAATTTAAAAATGTTTTTATAATTTCCTCATAATTATTGTTCTTAACAAAAATTACATTTGATGATAGAAAAAACTTTTGAGCCATAGGAAAATCTCTTCTGAACATATATGATTCAGCTGTAATAAAGAATATTTTTGCTTTTCTATATTCTAAATTATATTTTTCCGAGTAATATAAAGCATTGTCGATATATCTCTGCCCTTTTTCATAATCTCCATTTAATATACAAGATTCCCCTACTTGTTCATAATAAATGCTAATTTTTTCTGCCTGGCTTTCTTCAGATTCCATCAGATACTCAACTGTTGTATTTAGTGTTGATGCTAAATATTCAAGTAAATCTACCGATGGATTAGAACGTCCTGATTCAACTAAACTTATCTGTCCTGGAGTTATTCTGTCCTTAGCTAAATCTTTCAATGTCATGTTAAGTTGTTTTCTTCTTCTTTTAATTTTTTCTCCTAATGATAGAATTTCCATTTTTTCAATCCTTCTCTATTCAACAAATTATTTAATTATGTTAATATATTTTTCCTTAATTATAACATAAATTTATCAAAAACTGCATAAATTTCTGAATTCTTTTCTATATTTTATATAATTTAATTTTATTATCCAATTTATCATGATTTTTCACTATTTTTATTATTTTTAATAACTATTTAATTAAACAAAATAAAAAAATACTGGAATAAAGAAGGCTCAACACTAAAAACTGCGCTTGACAACTGAATTACCAATATTTACAGATAAAAAATGCACTTAAAATCCTGTAATCTATAGTTGCGAAACAATACGATCAAGAGGATAAATAAGTGCATATAAATAATATCAATAAATTACTAAACTTGCAAGATATAAATATTGTTAAAATTTCAGATGTTTATGATAATACAGTAGAAATTTTATTAGAACCATTAACTTATAT
>JAEWQX010000205.1 GCA_023399035.1 Bacillota bacterium
ATATTGAGTCACAGGTTATAATATAGATTATCCTGTGACTTTTTTTAAGAAAATTATAAAATTATAAAGAAAATAAAAAATTTTTGTTGATAGGATATATACCTTATGATATACTATCTAAGGTAACAAAATACACACATTATTGCGTTTGTAAAGACGGTGCCGTACTTTGCGGTATCTTTATAAGAAAACAATAATGGAGGTAAAAACCAGGAGGTAAGAAAATGTCAGTAATATCAATGAAACAATTATTAGAAGCAGGTGTACATTTCGGACACCAAACAAGAAGATGGAACCCTAAAATGGCTCCTTATATATTCACAGAAAGAAACGGAATATATATAATCGACTTACAAAAAACAGTAAAGAAAGCTGAAGAAGCTTACAACTTCATTAAAGAAGTAGCTGCTGAAGGTAAAGACATATTATTCGTTGGAACTAAGAAACAAGCTCAAGAAGCTATCGAAGAAGAAGCAATCAGAAGTAACATGCACTTCGTTAACAATAGATGGTTAGGTGGTATGTTAACAAACTTCACAACTATCAAGAGCAGAATAAAGAAATTAGAAGATATCGAAAAAATGCAAGAAGATGGAACATTTGAAGTTCTTCCTAAGAAAGAAGTTATCAAATTAAAAGGTGAATTAGAAAAATTACAAAAGAACCTTGGTGGTATCAGAAACTTAGATGCTTCAAACGTAGGAGCTATGTTTATAGTTGACCCAAGAAAAGAAAAGAACGCTATATTAGAAGCTAAGATTTTAGGAATTCCAGTAGTTGCTATCGTAGATACTAACTGTGATCCAGAAGAAGTTGATTACGTAATTCCAGGTAATGATGATGCTATCAGAGCTGTTAAATTAATAACTGCTAAAATGGCTGATGCTATTATCGAAGGAAGACAAGGCGAACAATTAGCTGAATAATTTAGATATAAAAGGGTGAGTGGAGTTAAGTTCAGTTACCCTTTTCCTAAATTACCTATATGGTAAGGATTACTTTCAATGATTTAAGGAGGATTTAATAATGGCAAATATAAGTGCACAATTAGTTAAAGAACTAAGAGAAATGACTGGAGCTAAGATGATGGATTGTAAGAAAGCTCTAGTACAAACTGAAGGAGATATCGAAAAGGCTATCGAATTCTTAAGAGAAAAAGGACTTGCAGACGCAGCTAAGAAATCAGGAAGAGTTGCTGCTGAAGGTATAGTTAAAACATACATTTCTGAAGATAAGAAGAAAGGTTCAGTTGTTGAATTCAACTGTGAAACTGACTTCGTTGCTGCTAACGATGAATTCACTGCTTTCGCTGAAAGATTAGCAGAAATGGCTGTTGAAACTGGAGTTGAAACTGTTGAAGCTTTATTAAACGAAAAATTCGATGCAGAAACTACTGTTTCTGATGCTTTAAAAGCATTAATAGCTAAATTAGGTGAAAACATGACTGTAAGAAGATTCACTACATTTACTATTGAAAACGGAGTAGTTAAGAGCTACATTCACGGTGGCGGAAGAATCGGAGTTTTAGTTGAAGTTGCATGTGACACTGCAAGCGATGTTCTTGACGAAGTTGCTAAAGAAGTATGTATGCAAATTGCTGCTGCTAACCCACTATTCTTAAGCGAAGATCAAGTAGATGCTGCTTCTATAGAAAAAGAAAAAGAAATCTACAGAGTTCAAGCTTTAAATGAAGGTAAGCCAGAAAATATCGTTGAAAAAATGGTTGAAGGTAGAATTAAGAAATACTATAAAGAAGTTTGTTTATTAGACCAATTATGGGTTAAAGATAACGACAAGACAATAGCTAAGTTCTTAGCTGAAAAATCTAAAGAGGTTGGTTCTCCAATAACTGTAACTAGATTCGTAAGATACGAAAGAGGAGAAGGAATCGAAGTTGAAAAGGTAGACTTTGCTGCAGAAGTTGCTGCACAAATGGGCAAATAGTTTTAACCTTAGGAGAGAACACTTTGTGTTCTCTTTTTTTAAAGAGATAAGTAAAATAAATTAATCAGATTTTATCTATTAAAGGTTAATTTTAAAGCAGCTCAGTTTACTACATATAAAGAAAAGTGTAGAAATTTAATTATTTAAGACATGAAAACTATACATTTTCAATAGGTTCTGCTAATATAATAGTGACTAGACAAGTGATAAAATCAGCCTATTAATATTCAGGAGGTAATTTAATATGTCAGAATGTAAATACAAGAGAGTAATATTAAAGCTTTCAGGAGAAGCTTTAGCTGGAGCAAATGGCTTTGGTCTTGATTTCAATGTAGCTAAAAGAATAGCATTAGAAATTAAAGAATTAGTAGATATGGGTGTTGAAGTTGGTGCAGTTGTAGGCGGCGGAAACATATGGAGAGGCAGAAGTGGTGAAGGCATGGATAGAACTACTGCTGACTATATGGGAATGATGGCAACAACAATAAATGCGTTAGCACTTCAGGATTCATTAGAACAAGTTGGAGTTATGACAAGAGTTCAGACTGCTATAGAAATGAAAGAAGTTGCAGAACCATTTATAAGAAGAAGAGCAATGAGACACCTTGAAAAAGGAAGAGTTGTTATTTTTGCTGCTGGAACAGGAAATCCATATTTCTCAACTGATACAACAGCTGCACTTAGAGCAGCAGAAATTGAAGCTGATGTAATTCTTTTAGCTAAAAAGGTAGACGGGGTTTATGATAAAGATCCTCACAAGTATTCAGATGCTAAAAAATATGATACATTATCATATATAGAAGTATTAGAACAAGGATTACAAGTTATGGATTCAACAGCAACTTCATTATGTATGGATAATGAAATTCCAATTCTTGTATTTGGATTAGATGAACCAGGTAATATTAAAAAGGCTGCCTGTGGAGAAAATATAGGTACATTAGTATCAAAAAAATAGGAGGTTTATTATGATTAAGGATATCATCAAAAATGCAGAAGAAAAGATGAAAAAAACAATATCTGTATTAGAGTCAGATTTATCAACAATGAAAGCTGGTAGAGCTAATCCAACAATGCTTGATAGAGTTCAAGTTGAATATTATGGAAGCATGTGCCCACTTAGCCAGGTGGCAAACGTATCAGCTCCAGAACCAAGAGTATTAATGATAACTCCTTGGGAAAAACCATTGCTTAAAGACATTGAAAGAGCAATATTAAAATCAGACTTAGGTTTAAATCCTTCAAATGATGGATCTGTTATAAGATTAGTTGTACCAGAACTAACAGAAGAAACAAGAAAAGCTCTTGTTAAGAACGTAAAGAAGACTGGTGAAGATGCAAAAGTTGCAGTAAGATCTATAAGAAAATCTGCAAATGATAAGATAAAAGCCTTAAAGAAAGATGGGGACATCTCAGAAGACCAAATTAAAAAAGGTGAAGATGACGTTCAAAAGAAAACAGATGCAGTTGTAAAGCAAATCGATGCTATAATTGCTGCTAAAGAAAAAGAGGTTTTATCAGTTTAATAATAAAAAAACCTGCTTAAAGCAGGTTTTTTTATTAATTAATTGATAATATAATTTTTACGACTTATTTAATTTAACATAGAAAAGATTTTCCTATATAGGGGGAGAAAAAATAATGTTAGACATGTTTAGAACGAAAAAGGAAGAACAGATTAATGATGCAGAGTTAGATATGAATAATATACCTAACCATATTGCTATAATCATGGATGGAAATGGACGCTGGGCTAAGGAAAGAAAACTTCCAAGAAGTATGGGCCATAAAGCTGGTGTTGAAACAATAAGAAGAATTTTAAAAGAATCAACAAGACTTGGTGTTAAAAATTTGACACTATATGCATTCTCAACTGAAAACTGGGCAAGACCTAAGGATGAAGTTAGTGCACTAATGAAGCTTTTAGTAACTTATCTAAGAAAAGAATTAGATGAGTGTCATAAAAATGGAGTAAGAATGAATGTTTTTGGGGACATGACACGTCTTCCTAAGGAATGTCAGGATGCTCTTAATGATGCTCTAGAAACAACTAAGAATAATACTAGAATAAACTTGAATTTTGCTCTTAATTATGGTGGAAGAGACGAAATTGTAAGAGCAATAAAGCTTATGTGTTCAGATGTAAAAAATAATATCATAAAAGAAGAGGATATTAATTCAGAATTAGTAGCAAACTACTTATATACAAAAGGAATTCCAGATCCTGATTTAATAATAAGACCATCAGGTGAACAGAGACTAAGCAATTTCTTATTATGGCAGTGTGCTTATTCAGAATTCTGGTATTCAGATATAAACTGGCCAGATTTTAAGGAAGAAGATTTAAGGCAGGCAATATTTGACTATCAAAACAGAGACCGCCGTTTTGGTAAAGTAAAATAAAGGAGTTGTTATATTTTGAAATCTAATAATAGATATTTAGGTGCAGCTATGATTGCTCCATTTATAATATTTGTTTTCCTTGGAGGAATTTATCTTAAAGGTTTTGTATTTGCATTGTCATTAATGGCTTTATGGGAATTTTTTAATGCACTAAGACAGAATAAATTCAAGCCTATAGATATAGCTGCATATATTCTCCTAGCAATATATTATTTAACTAATAATAATTTTGAAATAATTATGTATATTTTAGTTGCAGCTGTATTTCTACTTCTTATAGTTCCTGTAATTGATTTGGATTATACATTTGTAGATGTGTCCTTAACATTGCTTGGATTTATATATGCGGGAATATTATTTAGTACTGTATATTTAGTAAATTCAAAAACAAGCGGTGCTTATCTCGTATGGCTTATTTTTATAAGTTCATGGTTGTCTGATACAGCAGCTTATTATAGCGGGAGATTTCTAGGTAAACATAAGTTATGTCCCAAGGTATCTCCTAAGAAGACTGTAGAAGGCTCCATAGGAGGATTATTAGGTGCAACAATATTCTGTGGAATATTTGGTGTTATAGTCAATAAATATACATACATAATGCCTATTTATCATTATTTTATAATTGGCGGATTATGTGGAGTATTTGGACAGTTTGGAGATTTAGTTGCTTCATCAGTTAAAAGATACGTAGGAATTAAGGATTATAGTAACTTAATACCTGGTCATGGAGGAATATTAGACAGATTTGATAGTATAATCTTTTCTGCAACTGTAATTTTTTATTATTTAACTTTTATAGTTGGAATTAAGTAAAAGATTAAGGTATATCATAATAAATAGTTTTATTTTTATATTAGAAGTGAAAACTAGAGAGCATCTAAGCTTCACTTCTTTTTTATTATAGAGTATAATTTTTGAAATCAGGTATTTGAAAATATTCAAGTATCTGATTTTTTAATGTCTAGGAAAGAGAAAGACATGGTCTGAAAGGCAGATTTTGTTCTGATAAATTTACGTAGTGATACATTTTGTAATTTATTATATACGAAGAAACATATAATATAAAAGCAGGTATAAATAAATTGGGGAGTGTGAAAATTATTTTTGAAAGTTATAAAAAGATTTTTTCACTTATATTTTCTTTAATAATTACAGTTATCATAACTTTTCTTATAAAATTTTATTTCAAGCCATTCATTGTTATACTTATTATGTCAATAATATGTATGCCGATCTACAGATTTATGATAAGTCTCAAAGTTCATGATAAGATTGCAGGTGCAGTTACGCTTGTGGCAGTAAATATTATTCTTATACTGACAATTATATATATGGGTGGAGAAATATACAGTATAATTAAAAAAATATATTTGTCAAATGTACAAATAATAAATAAGTTTATTCAGGATATATCAAAAGCTGTAAATATTGATCTCAATGATTTGAAAATAGGGAAAAGCGTATTTTCAATAATAAATGATGCAAGTATAAGGCAGGGTGCGGTAAGTACAGGAGATAGTATACTAGCTTATTTTATAGCTAATGTATGTACATTTTTCGTTCTTGTAGATAAAAAAAATATTATTGATGTAGCATATAGACTATTTCCTGAGAATGTTATAAAGAAATTCAGAAAACAGAAGAATAATTTTGTGAACATGATAAGTATACAGGGAATTTTAATATTAATTTCTACATTAGAAATTATATTTGGGTTTATGATACTTGGAGTTTCTAAATTTTTTATGCTCGGACTTATATGTGGTCTTCTCGATCTGCTTCCTTATGTGGGGATAATAATTGTATTTATTCCTATTATAATATACAATATTATAATGAAGAATTATCTTGTGGCATTTGGATTAATATGTCTTTACATATTAGTGCAGATTGTACGGGAAATACTAGAAGCAAAATTTTTAGGAAATAAGCTTGACATACATCCGCTTGTTATATTTATTTCAATTTATGTAGGAGTAAAAATATTTGGAATACTTGGAATATTAGTTGGACCTATGTACAGCATTATTGCAAAAGAGATAATATACAGTGAGATTAAATGAAAGCATGACTTTTAGGAGGAAACAGAAATGAAGAAAATTTCCATATTAGGTGCTACAGGCTCTATTGGGACACAGACATTAGATGTAATAAGAAAATCTGAAAATGACTTAAAACTTATTGGTGTAACAGCAAACACATCAGTAAAAAAAGTTATAGAAATAATAGAAGAGTTTAAGCCTTATTATGTTGGGATGATGGATCGTGAATGTGCGGATGAAATAAGAAAGTACTGTACAGAACATAATAAGAATATAGAAGTTCTTGAAGGGATAGAGGGACTAAATAAAATAGCATCGTTAGATGAAATTGACATAGTAGTGACATCTGTTGTTGGTATGATAGGATTAGAACCTACTTTAAAGGCAATAGAAGCTAAAAAAGATATTGCTCTTGCAAACAAGGAAACACTTGTTGTTGCAGGGGAACTTGTAATGAAAGCAGCAAAAGAAAATAATGTAAAAATACTTCCAGTTGATTCTGAACACAGTGCAATAGATCAGAGTATTAGAGGTAATAATCTTAAAACTTTAAAAAAAATAATTTTAACTGCATCAGGAGGACCTTTTAGGGGAAAGGTAACAGATGATTTAAAGCAAGTAAAAGTTGAAGATGCATTAAAGCATCCAAAATGGAATATGGGAAGAAAGATATCTATAGATTCTGCAACGCTAATGAATAAGGGTCTTGAAGTTATAGAAGCTCATTGGCTTTTTAATTGTGATTATGATAATATACAAGTATTGGTGCATCCGCAGAGCATAATACATTCTATGGTTGAATATATAGATGGAAGTATAATAGCACAGCTTGGAGCACAGGATATGAGGCTTCCAATACAATACGCCCTTAATTACGAAGAACGTAAAAATCAGATTGCAGATACTATTGATTTTTATGAAATAAGCCAGCTTACTTTTGAAAAACCTGATATGGATACATTCAAGGCTCTTAAACTTGCATTTAAGGCAGGAAAGATAGGTGGACTTATGCCAACTATTTTAAATGGAGCAAATGAAGCGGCTGTTGAATTATTTTTAAATAAAAAAATAGGATTTTTAGATATTGCAGATTTAATAGAAAGAGCAATGGAAGAGTTTGAAGAGGAGGGAAAAGGAGAAGTAAGTCTTGAAAAAGTTATTGATTTAGATAAGAGAGTTAAAGAATATGTAAGACAAAGCTCGATTTAAGGAGGATAATTAAATATATGTATATAATTTTAGCTATTTTAGCTTTTGGAGTGCTGATATTTGTCCATGAACTTGGACATTTCACATTAGCTAAAATCAATGGTGTAAGGGTTGAAGAATTTTCAATTGGTATGGGGCCTAAGATTTTTTCAAAGCAGGGCAAGGAAACTAAGTATTCACTGGGATTATTCCCTATTGGAGGATACGTAAGCATGATGGGTGAGGAACAGGCTGTTGAAGATGAAAGAAGTTTTTCAACAAAATCGCCTTTGAGAAGAATCACTATAATAGTTGCAGGTGTAAGTATGAATTATATTCTTGCAATATGTATCTTTACAGGATATATTAGCAATTTTGGATATACAAATACTTTTGCAAACAAGATAACAGAAAATTCTCCTGCATATGAAGCTGGACTTCAGGAAGGGGATACATTTGTCAAAGTGAATGGATTAAGAGTCTTTACATATGACGATATTTCAGCAGGTGTTCTTTTATCTTATGGAAATCCAATTGATGTGGTTGTAGATAGAAATGGTGAAAAGAAAGAATTTACAATAACACCTAAGGTTGAAGAAACAAGTGGAAGATATGTAATTGGAACAGAATTTACAAGAGTTCCTGATCCGGGACTAGGAAAAAGCTTTACTCAGAGCTTCAAACAGACAGCTTCCTTAGTATCTCAGACTTTCAAAGGTCTTGGAATGATATTTACAGGAAAGGCAAACTTAAAGACAGATGTAGGCGGACCTATTACAATTGTAAAGATGTCAGCAGCAACAGCAAAAGCTGGTATATGGCCATTATTATACTTTACAGCATTTTTAAGTGTAAATCTTGCTGTATTCAATCTTCTTCCATTCCCGGCACTAGATGGTGGATGGACTGTAATATTATTAATAGAACTTATAACAAGAAGAAAAGTTCCAAATAAGATAGTTGAAGGTCTGAATTATGTAGGTTTTGCAATTTTAATTGGATTGATGATTCTTGTAACGTTGAAGGATATCATATTTCCTGTAAGTTTTTAATAAAATAAGCTATATCAGCAGAGATGGTAGTTATGCTTAGTTAATTTATCAGCAGTATGCCTGTTGAAATCAATAGATTTCAACAGGCATTTTTATATGCTTATGATTTTTTAATAATGGAACATACTAAAATACTGAGTAGTTTATTTTAAGATTTAATAATACTATCATAAGACTATTATGTTTTTACAAAAAAGATGATATGATATATAGTTTACAATTCCGTATTTAAAGATATATAATATCTAAAGTAACTATTAGAACATGACTAAGGTTAATATATATAAATCTAAAAATAGGTGGTGCAATATGAACAGAAGAATTTCAAGAAAAGTTAAAGTGGGAAATGTATATGTTGGAGGAGATGCTCCTGTTTCTATTCAGTCTATGACCACAGCTCATACTAAAGATGTAGAGGCTGTATTAAAGCAGATAAACGAATTATATGATGCAGGATGTGAAATAATAAGGTGTGCAGTTCTTGATATGGAAGATGCAGAAAAACTTAAGGAAGTAACAGAGAAATCTCCAATACCAGTAGTTGCAGATATTCATTTTGACTATAGATTAGCTCTTAAGGCAGTTGAAAATGGAGTTTCAGCTTTAAGAATAAATCCTGGAAACATAGGAAGTGTAGATAGAATAAAAGCTGTTGCAGAAAGCTGTAAGGCTAAACAAATTCCTATAAGAATAGGTGTTAATTCAGGTTCGCTTGAAAAAGATATATTAGAAAGACATGGAAGAGTAAATGCAGAAGGCTTAGTTGAAAGTGCATTAAGACATGTGAAGATCCTGGAAGATTTAGATTTTCATGATATAGTAATTTCTATAAAATCATCTAATGTTCCAATGATGATAGAATGCTACAGACTTGTTGCACAAAAATGTGACTATCCTCTTCATTTAGGTGTTACAGAGGCAGGAACAGTTCAAAGAGGTACAATAAAATCAAGTATTGGAATAGGAACTCTTCTTGCTGAAGGAATTGGAGACACAATAAGAGTTTCATTAACAAGCAATCCTATAGAAGAAATAAAAGTTGCAAAGGAAATTCTTAAATCTCTTGGAATGAGAAAAAGTGGAGTAGAATTCGTTTCATGTCCTACATGTGGAAGAACTCAGATTAATTTAATAAGAATTGCAGAAGAAGTTGAAAAGAGACTTGAAAACTGTGATAAGAATATTAAGGTTGCTGTTATGGGCTGTGTAGTTAACGGACCAGGAGAAGCTAGGGAATCAGATATTGGAATCGCAGGAGGGAAAGGCGAAGGAATCATATTTAAAAAGGGCGAAGTTATCAAGAAGGTAAAAGAAGAAGAACTAATAGATGCTCTTATGGAAGAAGTAAGCAAATTATAGAATGGAAATTTAGTGGAATAAATACCATTGAAAATAATTTACTTCAAGAATATAAATCTATACAGTATGCAGAATTACTAGTACACTTTAAGTATGGATAATAGATAATGTATTAATTAATATGATGACAGTTGTTTTTTATATGATACAATTGCTAGAAGTTAAGAAGTTAAGAAGTTAAGAAGTTAAGAAGTTAAGAAGCTTAATATAATATTATTTGAGGGATTTGCTGTATGTTCTAGTAAATCCCTCTGTAATTAAAAAGAATATAAATAAAGATTATACAATTTATTAAATAGTAAAACACAGAATAATAAAATTTAAGTATAGTATTTAAAATTAAATTTAAATCATCATACAGTACTATATTAGATTTAAAAATAATTAATTTAATGTATGCAGATCAATATTTAAAGATTAATGATTTTATTACTGCAATTTAAACAAAAGAAGAGAGAGGTGTGCTTTTGAGTCAGGAATTTATGAAAATGCTTAAGAAGGACATTCTTAATAATGAAATTTTAGGAGAAAAGGATATTATAATATTAAGATTTCAATTCTTTAAAAAAAGTCAGACTCTTAAGATAATAATTAAATGCCGTGATATCTTGAATAATATAGAAGAGGACGAATTCAAGAAAATAGTATTAAAAAATTTAGGATTTCATGTTGAGATTGAAATATTATGCTACAGGGATGTTACCAACTGTACTATAGATAATATTGCAGAAGAACATTGGCCAAGTGTAGTTGAGGAAGTTGCAAGAAAGTTCCCTTTAATAAGGGCGCTTTTATATTCGAAAAACAGAGAAGTTAAAGATAGAACAATATATATATATTCAGGAACACCTGCACTAATAAATCATGCAAATAATAAGATGGCAAACACCCTTATTGAAGGGGCAATAAAAGATATCTTTGATGTAAGTGCACGTGTTGAATTTAAATTTGATGAAAAACTTTCAAGTACAGATAATTATGAAGCTGCAAAGGTTGAAGAAAACAAGAAGATAATTAAGGATGTTATGAGCGGAAGGCTTGTTACACCAGAATCGCTAAGCAGTCCTTCCTCACAGGAAAAAGGTGAAGCAAAGAAGGAAAGTTCAGAATCAAAGCAGCCTGAAAAGAAGAGGGAATTCCAGACATACAAGAGAGCTCCTAAGGATGAAAATACAGTTATGGGTGGAGCTATTAAAATGGAAACTACTAATATTTCAGAGATTGATGAAAGAAGTGGATATGTAGCAATCATTGGTGAAGTATTCAAAACTGAAATTATTGAAACAAAGACAGGTAAAATTATATTTACATTTTGTATAACAGATTATACAAGCTCTATATCTGTTAAGTGCTTCCTTCGTCCACAGGATACAGAAGCTGTTCTTGATGAAGTTAAAAAGGGTTTTTACTGCAAGGTAAGAGGTGAAGCTGTTTATGATACTTATTCGAGAGAAGTTGTAATAATGGGAAGAGATATAAACAGAATGAAAAAGGTAGAGAAGATGGATGGAGCACCTAAAAAGAGAGTTGAACTTCATCTTCATACGACTATGAGCACAATGGATGGAATGACTGCTCCAGGGAAGCTTATAGAAAGAGCAGCTAAGTGGGGACATCCTGCTATTGCAATAACAGACCATGGAGGAGTTCAAGCTTATCCGGAAGCACAGAGTGCTGCAAAGAAAAATGGAATAAAGGTATTATATGGAGTTGAAGCGTATCTTGTTGATGACGGTGTGCCTATTGTCTTGAATGAAAAAGGTGATTCCCTTGATGATACATATGTTATATTCGATATTGAAACTACAGGGTTTTCTCCAGTAAATGATAAGATTATAGAAATAGGTGCAGTAAAGATAAGGAATGGTGAAGTTATAGATAATTTCAGCCACTTTGTCAATCCGGAAAGAAGTATTCCATATGTGATTACTGAACTTACAAGCATAAACAATGATATGGTAAGGGATGCAGAAACTATAGAAACACTACTGCCTAAATTTATGGATTTCTGCAGAGGTTCTGTTCTTGTAGCTCATAATGCAGCCTTTGATACAGGTTTCATAAAGAAGAACTGCAGGGATTTAGGGCTGGAATTTGATTACTCAGTGATGGATACAGTGCCTCTTGCAAGATTTTTATGCCCTGAGTTAAAAAAGGTTAAGCTTAACCTTGTGGCAAAGCATCTTGGAATTTCGCTGCAGAATCACCACAGAGCTGTAGATGATGCCAAGTGTACGGCAGAAATACTGCTTAAGTTTTTTACAATGCTTAGAGAAAATCATAATGTTAATACTTTAAAGGAATTAAATGATTTATTTGTAGCTCATTTTGATATTAAGAAGCAGCCTACTTATCATGCTATAATTCTTGCAAAGACTCAGTCAGGTCTTAAGAACTTATATAAGATGATTTCAACTGCACATCTTGATAATTTCCAGAGAAGGCCTAGAACGCCTAAAAGTCTTATTGCAGAAATGAGAGACGGCCTTATTATAGGATCAGCATGTGAAGCAGGAGAAATATATAAGGCAGTGATTGATGGTAAGAGTGATGAAGAATTAAAGAAGATAGCAGAGTTTTATGATTATCTTGAAATACAGCCAATAGCAAACAATAAATTCCTTATTGAAAAGGGAATGGTTAAAGATGAAGAAGAATTAAAAGCAATAAATAAAAAAATATATAACCTTGGCAGGGAATGTGGAAAAATGACTGTAGCTACATGTGATGTCCATTTTATGGATCCTAAAGATGAAGCTTTCAGAAGAATACTTATGGCAGGTCAGGGATTTAAGGATGCTGATAAGCAGCCACCATTATACTTCAGGACAACAGAGGAAATGCTCAAGGAATTTGCTTATCTAGGTCCGGAAATAGCAAATGAAGTTGTAATAGAAAATACCAATAAGATTGCAGATTCTATAGAAGTTATAAAACCTATACCTGATGAAACATTTCCGCCTAAGATTGATGGAGCAGAAGATGATATAAGAAATATGACGATGAACAAGGTTCACAGCATATATGGAGAAGATCTTCCAGAGGTAGTTCAGAAGAGACTTGATAAAGAACTTAATTCTATAATTAATAATGGATATGCAGTTCTCTATCTTATTGCCCAGAAGCTTGTTGCAAAATCAACTGAAGATGGATATCTTGTAGGATCCAGAGGATCTGTAGGATCATCATTTGTTGCTACCATGTCTGATATTACAGAAGTTAATGGACTGCCGCCACATTATGTATGTCCAAACTGCAAGAAGTCAGAATTTTTCCTTGATGGTTCTGTAAGTTCAGGAGCCGATCTCGATGATAAGGACTGTCCGAATTGTGGTACCCCATATAAAAAAGATGGTCACGATATACCGTTTGAAACATTCCTTGGGTTTGAAGGTGATAAGGAACCGGATATCGACCTTAATTTCTCTGGTGAATATCAGGGAGTTGTTCACAGGTACTGCGAGGTACTCTTTGGAAAAGGTCATACATTCAAGGCGGGAACAATTGGTACTGTTGCGGAAAAGACTGCTTATGGATATGTTAAGAAATATCTTGATGAAAGAAATCTTATAGTTCCACAGGCAGAAGTAGATAGACTTACTATAGGATGTACAGGAATCAAGAGGACGACAGGACAGCATCCAGGAGGAATAATGGTTGTACCTGCTGATAATGAAATATATAATTTCTGTCCAATACAGCATCCAGCAGATGATAATGAAACTGATGTAATAACAACACATTTTGATTATCACTCAATTTCAGGAAGACTTCTTAAGCTTGATATACTTGGACACGACGATCCTACAGTGCTCAGAATGCTTCAGAATCTGACAGGTCTTGATCCAAAGACAATACCATTAAATGATAAGAAGGTATTAAGCTTATTTACTTCCCCTGAAGCTCTTGGAGTTACAAAGGAAGAGCTTGAATGTGAAGTTGGAAGCTATGGACTTCCTGAGTTCGGTACTAAATTTGTTAGGCAGATGCTTGTAGATACACAGCCGCAGACATTTTCAGATCTTGTAAGAATCTCAGGTCTTTCACATGGTACTGACGTCTGGCTTAATAATGCACAGTACTATATAAAAGAAGGATTTACTACACTTAGAGAATGTATAGCAACAAGAGACGATATAATGGTTTATCTTATGTATAAGGATATTCCGCCTAAAAAGGCATTCACAATAATGGAAAAAGTAAGAAAAGGTAAGGGTCTTTCTGAAGAAGATGAAGCTCTTATGAAGGAACATAATGTCCCAGAATGGTATATAGGATCTTGTAAGAAGATTAAATACATGTTCCCTAAGGGGCATGCAGTTGCATATGTAATGATGGCTGTGAGAATTGCATATTATAAAGTATATTATCCACAGGCTTATTATGCTACATACTTTACTGTAAGAGCAGATGATTTTGATGCAAATCTCATCTGTCTTGGAGAAGGAGCAGTACATACAAAGCTTCATGAACTTTATGCTCTTGGTAATAACGCTTCAGTAAAAGATAAGGGACTCATCACAGTATTAGAACTATGCTTTGAAGCTTATAAGAGAGGAATAAAATTCTTAAGAGTAGATTTATATAAATCAGATGCTGTAAAATTTATAATTGAAGATGGTGCTTTAAGACCTCCATTGAATTCAATACCAGGAATAGCAGATAATGCAGCAAAGGGAATAGTTGAAGCAAGAAAAGATGGGGAATTTATTTCTAAAGAAGATTTAAGAATAAGAGCAGGAGTTTCCAAGACTGCAATTGAAGGACTTACAAGCCATGGATGCCTTGAGGGGATGTCTGAGACGAATCAGCTATCGCTTTTTTAGTTGAGAGTTGAAAGTTGATAATTGATAGTTAATGAAAAAATTCCTATTGGAATTTTGACTGTAGTATTATATGGAAATCTGCTTTGCAGATTTTAGCCACTCTTAGCTTGTATATTACAATACATTTATAAGAAATTTATTAAATTAAAATAATGATGCAGCACAATAGTATGAGAAAAATATTGTGCTGTATTATTTTTACTTTAGAAAATAAAAACCATAATAATATCAACCAAGACTTTCAACTCTCCACTATCAATTGTCAACTGAAATATCCTCTTGTATTAATAAAAAAAGTGTGATAAGATATAAATAGAATTTAATTCTAATAGTAAAAAGGAGTGGGAAAAATATTTACCCGCTCTTTCTGTTTGTAACGCAACTACTACACATAGTTGCGTTTTTGATTACAAATTTTAAAACTGCATAAGATATATATATGTCTATATGGTTTTATAAGGATGAAAGCGAGGGTAAGAAAGATATGAACAAAAACGCGCTAATTGAAAAAATTGAAGCGATAGTGAGACCTATTACTGAAGAACTGTCATATAAACTTTATTATGTTGAATACATAAAGGAAAATGGAGATTTTTATTTAAGAATATATATAGATAAAGAAGAAGGAAGAATATCTCTAAATGACTGTGAGGCAGTTTCAAGAAGAGTAAGTGAAGTAATGGATGTTGAAGATCCAATAGAAGGAGCTTATTATTTAGAAGTTTCTTCGCCAGGACTAAACAGAAGCCTTCACACTAAGGAACACTTTGAAAGTGTTTTAGATAAAGAAGTTATGGTTAGATTTAACGGAACAATTGAAGGTGTTAAAAACATTAAAGGAATATTAAAAGAAGTAGGCGAAGACTACGTTGTGGTTGAAGGTGAAAAGACTATTAAAATTCCAAATGATAAGATAAAAAGTGCAAATCTTGAAGGGGAAATATAACAAGGAGGGTTTTTAAAGATGAATGAAGAGTTTGTAGGTGCTCTTAGAGAACTAGTTAAAGAGAAAGGGATTTGTGAAGATTTAATTTTCACAACTATACAGGATGCATTAGTTGCAGCTTATAAGAAGAATTATGCAAATGCTAATACAAAGGCACAAAACGTAAAAGTAAGCATTGATAGAGAAACTGGAGAAATAGGAGTATACGCTCAAAAAGTAGTTGTTGATGAAGTATATGATGATGTAACAGAAATTTCTCTTGAAGAAGCTAAGGCAATCAGCCCTAGATATGAAGTAGATGACGTTGTTGATTTAGAAGTAACTCCAAAGAACTTTGGAAGAGTAGCAGCACAGCTTGCTAAACAAGTAGTTACTCAAAGAATAAAAGAAGCTGAAAGAAACATCATCTATGATGAATATAAAGAAAAAGAATTCGATATAATAACAGGGACTATATTAAGAAAAGACAAAGGAATGGTATTTGTTAACTTAGGAAAACTTGAAGGCGTTATAGGACCTAACGAACAAATCCCAGGAGAAGAATACAAATTCAATGAAAAGTTAAAACTATATATAGTTGAAGTTAAAAATGGAAGTAAAGGACCTCAAATTCATGTTTCAAGAACTCATCCAGGTTTAGTTAAGAGATTATTCGAACTTGAAGTTCCAGAAATATTTGATGGTGTTGTTGAAGTTAAGAGCATTTCAAGAGAAGCTGGTTCAAGAAGCAAGATAGCAGTTTACTCAAATGATGAAGAAGTAGATGCAATGGGTGCATGTGTTGGACCTAAGGGTGTAAGAGTTCAAAACATAGTTAATGAACTTAAAAATGAAAAAATAGATATAATCAAATGGAGTAAGGATCCAGCTGAATTTATCGCAAATTCATTAAGTCCAGCTAAAGTATTAGATGTAGAAGTAGATGAAGAAAACAAGACAGCAAAGGTTGTTGTTGATGATAATCAGCTTTCACTTGCAATTGGTAAGGAAGGTCAGAATGTAAGACTTGCAGCTAAACTTACTAACTGGAAGATAGATATAAAGAGCAAATCACAAAAGGCAGCTTTAGATGCAGAAGAAGAAAAATTAGTTAATACTGAAGTAGAAATTGACACTGAAGAAACTACTGATTTAAGTGATTTAGATGTTTCTACTGTTGATGTAGAAGAATAGAGAGGTGCTTTTTCTATGAAAGTCAAGAAAATTCCTTTAAGAATGTGCACAGGCTGCATGGAAATGAAACCAAAGAAAGAATTAATAAGAATCGTTAAAACTCCTGAAGGGGAAGTATGCGTTGACTTAACTGGTAAAAAATCGGGAAGAGGCGCTTACGTATGTAAGAGCATAGAATGTCTTGAAAAATCCTTCAAAGCTAAAAGATTAAGCAGAAATCTTGATACACCTATCAGCGAAGAAATTTACGATAAACTAAAGGAAGAAATCGGTAATGAATAGATTTTTTAACTTTTTAAGCATTGCAAAAAAATCAAAGAATTTGCTAGAGGGATATAGTAAATGTGATGATTATAGAAATAACACAGATATATATTTATTTATAATGTCTAATGATTTATCAGATAAATCAAAGAGTAAATTCAAAAAGCATTGTGAAAATAAAAATATACCATATATTGAAGATTTCTCAAAAGAAGACTTGGGAAATCCTCTAGGTCGTAAGGAAGTTATGCTGCTTGGAGTACTAGACTCGGGAATAGCAGAGAAATTAATTAAGATATATGAGGAGGAAAAATATATGGGTAGATAATATTACGGGGGTGACTGTATGTCAAAAATAAGAGTACATGAATTAGCAAAAGAACTTAATATAAGTTCAAAGGAATTAATAACTTTATTAATGGAAGAATTTAATGTGGAAGTTAAAAACCACATGAGTACTATAGAAGATGAAGATGCAGCATTAATCAAAGAATTATTTGCAGGAGATTCTGCAGATGCAAAAGCAGAAGCCAGCGTTGAAGGAAAAGATAAAAAAAGTTTAGTTGATGAGTACGAAGAACAATTAGCAGATGAACTAAACAAAGGAAAAAAGAAAAAAAAGAAACACGGCAAGCATAAAGAAGATGCTGTGAAGGATGAGGGTAATAATAGTATGGAAGAAACTCAAATAATAGAAATAGGCGAAAGCATAACGGTAAAGGAATTAGCTGAAAAGTTAAATAAACCTTCTAATGATGTTATAAGAACATTAATTTTTTCAGGTGTTATGGCTGCAATAAATCAGGAAATTGATTTTGCTACAGCTGAAAAAGTATGTGCAGAATATGACGTTTTAGTTGAAAAGAAAGAAGAAAGTCAGGAATTAGAAGTTCTTGAAATCGAAGAAGATGATGAAGAAAATCTTCAAAAGAGACCTCCAATAGTTACGGTAATGGGTCACGTTGACCACGGTAAGACTTCATTACTTGACTGTATAAGAAAAACTAAGGTTACTGATACAGAAGCAGGTGGAATTACTCAGCATATCGGTGCCTACACAATAACTATCAATGGAGAAGAAATCACATTCTTAGATACTCCAGGACATGAAGCTTTCACAGCAATGAGAGCAAGAGGAGCTCAAGTTACAGATATAGTTATATTAGTTGTTGCAGCTGATGACGGAATCATGCCTCAAACTAAGGAAGCTATTGACCACTGTAAAGCAGCAGGAGTACCAATGGTTGTTGCAATAAATAAGATAGATAAGCCAGGTGCAAACCCAGACAGAGTTAAACAAGAATTAGCTGAACAAGGATTACTTGTTGAATCTTGGGGTGGAGATGTTATCTCTGAAGAAGTATCTGCAAAGCAGAACTTAAATATAGACAAATTACTTGAAATGGTACTTTTAAGTGCTGAGATGCTTGAATTAAAAGCAAATCCTAACAGAAGAGCTGTTGGTACTGTTATCGAAGCTAAGCTTGATAAGGGTAGAGGTGCCGTAGCAAGTTTATTAGTTCAAAACGGAACTTTACATGTTGGTGACTCAATTTTAGTTGGTTCAACATATGGTAGAATAAGAGCAATGTTTGATGATACTGGTAAGAAGATAAAATCTGCCGGACCATCAATTCCAGTTGAAATCTTAGGTCTTTCAGAAGTACCAGAAGCTGGTGACAGATTCAATCAGGTTAAGGATGAAAAGACTGCTAGAAATATGGCTGAAAGCAGAAAAGAAAAATTAAAAGCTGAAACATTAATGGCTAACCACAGAGTTTCATTAGAAGACTTATATAATCAGATTAAAGAAGGTAAGGTTAAGGAACTTTCAATTATAGTAAAGGCAGACGTTCAAGGTTCTGTTGAAGCTATTAAGCAGTCACTTGAAAAACTTTCTACTGATGATGTAAAGGTTAGAGTTATTCATGGTGGTGTTGGTGCTATAACTGAAACAGATGTAACACTTGCAACTGCTTCTAATGCTATAGTTATCGGATTTAACGTAAGACCTGATAGTAATGCAACTGCTCAAGCTGACAGAGATGGAGTAGATATAAAGACTTACAGAGTTATCTACGATGCTATTGAAGATATTAAATCAGCAATGATAGGTATGCTTGAACCTGAATATAAAGAAGTTGTATTAGGTACAGCAGAAGTAAGAGAAACTTACAAGATATCAAATGTTGGTACAATAGCAGGATGTTATGTAAAAGACGGTAAGCTTAGAAGAAATGCTGAAGTTAGAATCATAAGAGAAGGAATAGTTATCTTTGAATCAACTTTATCATCATTAAAGAGATTTAAAGATGATGCTAAAGAAGTTGCAGCTGGGTATGAATGTGGTTTAAGTATCGATAAATTCAACGATATCAAAGAAGGAGATCTTGTTGAATGTTTCGTTATGGAGGCTATTCAAAGAAAAGAACTTTAAGAGGTGATAGATTTGGCAAACTATAGAGGTGGAAGAATCAACGAAGAATTTAAGAGAGAAATAAGCAGTTTGATTCAAAATGAAATAAAAGATCCAAGACTTACAGCCATGATATCTGTTACAGATGTTAAGGTTACTAAGGATTTAAGATATGCAAAAGTATACGTAAGTATTTTCTGCAATGATGAAGATGAAAAGAAAAATAACCTTGCAGCATTAAAAGGTGCAAGTGGATTTATAAGAAAGACTGTAGGCCAGAAAATAAACTTAAGACATTGTCCTGAAATAATAATTGAATTAGATGATTCTATAAACTATGGTATGCATATGGATGAATTAATTCAAAAGATAAGCAGCAAGAAATAATGAGCTTAAGTTTAATCAAAGACGAAATATTAAAAGCAAAGAGGATTGGATTATCATTCCACACATCACCTGATGGCGATGCTCTAGGAAGTACACTTGCTCTTTTAAATGCACTAAGATATATAGGAAAGGATGCATATATAATATCAAGAGATGTTATCCCAGATAACTTCTCTTACCTTTCTTTTAGTGACGAAATTGATGGTGAAACAACAAAGCCTGATAAGGATACTGATTTAGTAATTGTATTAGACTGTGGTAATGTAGAAAGAATAAGTGCTGATTTAAGTGATTATAATGGAACTTTAATAGATTTAGATCATCATGTATCAAATGAAAATTATGGACACATTAATTTTGTTGATACACAGGCAGCAGCTACATGTGAACTATCATATATGCTCATTAAAGAACTTGGTATTGATTTAAAAGAAGAATGCAGTGAAACTAATGCTATAGGAAGTGCTGTCTATACAGGGCTTGTAACTGATACTGGTTCATTCAGACATTCAAATGTAACGAAGAGAACTCATAGTATAGCAGCAGAGCTTATAGATGCTGGAATTGATAATAGTAAAATCCACAGCAGCTTATTTGATAATAAGCCATTTGAAAAAGTTAAATTAATGGGAACAGTATTATCAAATATAGAGCTTGCTTTAGATAACAAGGTAGCAGTCCTTTCCATACCAAAGGGAATGCTTGAAAGTTTTAACCTTCCAAATGCTGATACTTCTGATATTATTTCTATTGGCCTTGGAATAAAGGGAGTTGAAGTTTCTCTTCTTTTAAAGGAAGTTGAAGAAGGTACAAAAAGCAGTTTAAGATCTAAGAATGACGTTGATGTAAGAAAAGTTGCAGAAATTTTTGGCGGCGGCGGACATATTAAAGCTGCTGGTCTTATGCAGAAAAATACTGATATGGAAAAAGCAAAAGAAAACTTA
>JAEWQX010000221.1 GCA_023399035.1 Bacillota bacterium
GGCAAAGCTTTGAGCCAGAGGGGTATTCATGAAGCTACCGAGAGTGTAAGCCTGTTCATGGGCGTGCACTTGGGGGAATCTTAAAACATGAACTGTACTCGGAGAAAGATAATGGCGTCGGCTTTCGTACAAGGGTTCGACACCCGTCACCTCCACCATGAATACACGACTACTTGTAAGTAGCTTGAATAGCTTCTTATATGTAGTCGTGTTTTTTTATTGTTACGGGGTAGCATTACAATAGAATTCATTAAAATCTAAAAGTATAATTTAGATTTTAATGGATTTATATTATAGTTAAATAGATATAGTATAACACAATATGTAAAATAGGGTTATTAATGTTTAAGCATATTAGTATAAAATTATTCAGTTTAGGTTAATGTAATTTTATTAGAAGATTTTTTAGGAGGGAATATAAATGTGTACAGCATTAACTTTAAGAACAAAAGATGGTTACAGTTTATTTGGAAGGAATATGGATTTATCATATTCATTTAATCAAGCAGTTACATTATTACCTAGAAATTATGAATATAGAGATAGAGTTACTGGCAATATGAAAAAAACTAAATATGCAATAATAGGTATGGCAAGCGTTATAGACGATTATCCAGCTTTTGCAGATGCAATGAATGAGAAAGGGTTAGGGTGTGCAGGTCTTAATTTTCCAGGATATTCTTACTTAGAAGAGAAGGTGGTTACAGGTAAGAATAATTTAGCTCCATATGATTTAATTATATGGATATTATCAAACTTTGAAACTGTAGATGATGTTTTAAAGGAAATTAAAAACGTAGAATTGATTTCAGTTCCAATTAATGAAAAAACTCCCCTTCCAACTCTTCATTGGATAGCTGCAGATAAAAATGGGAAATCTATAGTTATAGAAAAAACAAAAGAAGGTTTGAAGGTTCATGAAAATCCTATAGGAGTTCTTACGAATTCTCCAACATTTGACTGGCATCTAACAAATCTAAATGAGTATATGAAAACAACTCCTATTCAGCCGGAAGCTGTAAATTGGGTAGATAAAGAATTAAAACCATTAGGAGTAGGACTTGGAACTAATGGATTGCCAGGAGGTTTTTCAGGAGTAGATAGATTTGTAAGAATAGCATATTTAAAATCAAAACTTTCAGTAACAGAAGATTTAATGACAGGAATAAGCCAGTTTTTTCATATGTTAAACAATGTAGCAATGCCAAGGGGAGCAGTTATATCTGATAATTTGGATGATATAACAATATATACTTCCTGTATGTGTCAACAAAAGGGCATATATTATTACACAACATATAATAATAATGGAATAAATGCTATTGATATGAATAAAGAAGATTTAGATGCTAAAGAAATTAAGAGATTTGAATATTTAGATAAATTATATATTACATATCAGAATTGAAGTTATTTAGTTAATTTTAATGTGACTTTTTTGCATTAGCTATAACAAATAATATTTCTAATGTTGTAGTAAAAAATATATATAGGGAAATAATATTTATTGATAGAGTGAAAAGCTCTAATAATATTTAAATATTTTAAAAAGGAGAAATTTTTATGAGCGTTAAAGAAAGAATTAATGAAATGAAAATTCACCATGAAGAAAGAAAAGAAGACCGACATGAGAGATATGAAGAAAAAAAATTTGCTCATGAAATAAAGCATCAAATGAAGGAAGAGGAGAAATATAAACATAAGCTTGAAAAAGATGTAGAAAAGCTCGCAAAACACGTGGATACAGCAGAAGATAAGATCTTAGGTGAATAAATAATGAGATAGAGTGGAAGATAAAGAAGCTATTTCGTAACTATTTTCTAGAATTTTAATTTTGAAATAAAATATTATTTTATAAATTTAATCTAAAATATATTGCCAAAACATCAAAAAAATGCTAATATGTAAACGTAGTCAGAAAGGAACGTTTAGTAAGAGTTCCTAAGAAGATTATAATAATATCTAGCGTGTTACTGATTCGATCAGGCATAAGCATAGAGAAATAATATAATATAATAGTTGTTTTTTATATCACATGTTATGTACAGTCATACAAGGTATCATTTCGATTTTTTGAGGTTCAATTTAGAGTACAAGTGGTGTGATGAAATCAGGACATTTATTATTTTGTTTTATTTTTTAATGCTTATGCCTTTTGTTTTTGTAACAAATAAAAAATAGGAGGTATAAAAATGGTAGGAATTATTCTTGCTAGTCACGGAGAATTTGCTAAAGGCATCTTGCAATCAGGTACAATGATTTTCGGAAAACAAGAAAACGTAAAAGCTGTTACATTGATGCCAAGTGAAGGACCCGATGATTTTAGAGCAAAACTGAAAGATGCAATCGCATCCTTTGACAACCAAGATGAAGTCTTATTCTTAGTTGATCTTTGGGGTGGTACACCATTTAATCAAGCGAATACTTTATTTGAAGAGCACAAAGATAAATGGGCAATCGTAGCTGGTATGAATCTACCAATGCTTATTGAAGCTTATGGTGCACGTCTTTCGATGGAATCAGCACAAGAAATTGCAGCTTATATCTTAAAATCAGGTAAAGAAGGAGTTAAAGTTAAGCCAGAAGAATTGGAACCAGCAGATACTGGTAGAACTTCTGAGGCCTCAGCAGGGCAATCTAATGCAGGTGCACCTGGATCATTTGAATATGTTTTAGCACGTATTGACTCACGTTTACTTCATGGTCAAGTAGCAACTGCCTGGACAAAAACTGTTCAGCCTACAAGAATTATTGTAGTTTCAGATGCAGTAGCTAAGGACAAGCTTCGCAAGAATTTAATTCAACAAGCCGCTCCTCCAGGAGTTAAAGCTCATGTTGTACCAATTGACCATATGATTAAACTTGCAAAAGATGATCAGCATTTTGGAGGACAACGTGCAATGCTTCTTTTTGAAAATCCACAAGATGTACTTAGAGCAGTAGAAGGTGGAATACCTTTAAAGACAATCAATGTTGGCTCTATGGCTCATTCTATAGGTAAAGTTCAACCAAATAAAGTGCTTGCTTTTGATCAGAAAGATATCGATACATTCAATAAGTTAAAGAAGGCTGGAATTAATTTTGATGTTCGTAAAGTACCAAGTGATTCAAAAGGAAATATGGATGAAATATTAAAGAAAGCACAAGATGAATTAAAAAAAGTAAAATAATTTAATTTTTTAGACAAAAAGGAGGATATAATCATGACTTTAAATATAATGCAAGTAATATTAGTCATTATTGTAGCATTTTTGGCTGGTATAGAAGGTATATTGGATGAATTCCAATTTCATCAACCAATAGTTGCTTGTACGTTAATCGGCTTAGTTACAGGTAATTTAGTACCATGTTTAATCTTAGGTGGTACACTTCAAATGATCGCTTTAGGCTGGGCAAACATCGGTGCTGCCGTAGCACCAGATGCAGCGCTTGCTTCTGTTGCATCTGCAATAATCCTAGTTCTTGGAGGACAGGGTACTGAAGGTGTTGCTTCAGCAATCGCTATCGCTGTTCCATTGGCAGTTGCAGGGTTACTATTAACAATTATTTGTCGTACAATTGCTACAGCGTTTGTACATTTTATGGATTCTGCTGCTAAAGAAGGAAACCTCAAAGCTATTGAATTCTGGCAGATAGCTGCTATATGTTTACAAGGTATTCGTATTGCAATTCCAGCTGCTTTAATATTAGCAATCGGTGCTGGTCCAATCGGTAGTTTACTTGCTGCTATGCCTGCTTGGTTAACAGATGGTTTAGCAATCGGTGGTGGAATGGTTGTTGCTGTTGGTTATGCATTAGTAATCAACATGATGGCTACAAAAGAAGTATGGCCATTCTTTGCAATTGGTTTTGTATTAGCAACTGTTTCACAAATTACACTTATCGGACTTGGAATAATAGGTGTTGCTTTAGCTCTTCTTTACCTATCACTTTCTAAACAAGGTGGTTCAGGTAATGGTGGAAGCTCAAATACAGGAGATCCAATAGGTGATCTCATCGATAGATACTAAGAAGGGAGAGGACACAAAATGGAAAAAGTAAAATTAACTAAAAAAGATCGTATTTCTGTATGGTTCCGTTCATTTTTCCTTCAAGGTTCTTGGAACTATGAAAGAATGCAAAACGGTGGATGGGCATTTGCAATGATTCCAGCAATCAAGAGATTGTATAAGAGTAAAGAAGAACGTGCAGCTGCATTAAAACGTCACTTAGAATTCTTTAATACTCACCCATACGTAGCTTCACCAGTTTTAGGTGTAACATTAGCTTTAGAAGAAGAACGTGCCAATGGTGCACCAGTTGATGATGTAACTATTCAAGGTGTTAAGGTTGGTATGATGGGACCTTTAGCTGGTATAGGGGATCCAGTATTCTGGTTCACTGTAAGACCAATACTCGGAGCATTAGCTGCTTCACTTGCTATGAATGGTAACATTCTTGGACCAATAATTTTCTTCTTTGCTTGGAACATAATTCGTATGGCATTTATGTGGTATACACAAGAGTTTGGTTTCAAAGCAGGTTCTCGTATTAGTGATGATTTATCAGGCGGTTTATTGCAGGATGTTACAAAGGGAGCATCTATCCTTGGTATGTTCATCTTAGGATCATTAGTTAATAGATGGGTATCCGTTAACTTTGCACCAGTGGTATCAAGTGTTAAATTAAGTGAAGGTGCATACATTGATTGGAGCAGTCTTCCTGCTGGAGGAGAAGGAATTCAACAAGCTCTTTTACAGCAAGCATCAGGTATGTCATTAACTCCAGAAAAAGTTACAACATTACAGAATAACTTAGATTCATTAATCCCTGGACTTGCAGGATTAGTAATTACACTTATTTGTATGTGGCTTCTTAAGAAGAAGGTATCTCCAATTATTATTATTCTTGGGCTATTTGCAATGGGTATTGTTTTCCATTTGATTGGTTTAATGTAACATTTATTAGTTAGCCTGGGCTTTTAGCCTGGGCTTTTGTTAACATATAAAGTCTAAAGTAGAGTTATATAATAAATATCTACAATACTAGTGAAGTAAATAGGCGAGATATGTACTACTTTTAATCGGTTTTTAAGCAATTGATAGAAGTATATATAAAATATATAATAAAAATAAATGTGTGTACAAGTAGAAAAGAGGTAGATTAAATGGTTCAATCACTCAATACAAAGGTGGATCTAGTAATTGATGCAACTTCTTTCACGGGGCTTGCGGATTATGGTAAAATCATGATAGGTGACAAAGGCTTTGAGTTCTATAATTCCCGTGATCCTCGCAAATTCATTCAAATTCCGTGGGAAGAAGTTGACTATGTTATTGTATCCGTGTTGTTTAAAGGAAAGTGGATTCCACGATATGCAGTCAGAACGAAGAGAAATGGTACGTATACTTTTTCTTCTAAAGATGCAAAAAGGGTTCTTCGTGCTGTTCGAAATTATGTTGATCCAAATCATATGGTTCATTCATTAAGTTTTTTTGATGTGATGAAACGAGCAGTAAAATCTTTATTTAAGAAGAGCTGATTAACCAAATGAGTTATCATATGCATAAGTAGTATGAAAAGCCATATTATTTCAGCTTGTAGTTAATAAAGATTACTAATTGAGGAGGTACTTCTACATTGCAATTCAGCATAATTAATCTAGTTTTTTATTCAGAAGAAAACTAAGGAACTTGCTATTTTCTATAGTAAGTTCCTTTTTTTGGGGCTTATTTACGTTATTTAAGATTAAATTATGGGAATAATAATATAATTTAATCTATGGTTAAAAACTTGGATAAATCAGTATATCATAGCATTATAATATAAAATTAATAATAGAAAGCAAAAGCATTGTAGGTATTTATATTGCAGTAATATTAGTTAAAAAGTAAAATTTATAACATATCAATAATAAGTTTGTATTCAGCGGAGGAAAGTATGTATTTAGTATCTTTATATTTTGATTATGAAGCATCAAGAAAAATACAATTGCTCATAAATAAAGCAGCATATAATAGTGGTAATAATTTTATGATTGATAAGAAGGTTCCACCACATATAACTCTTGCATCATTTCAAACGGACAAAGAAAATGAAGCAGTTGAAATATTAGATAAAAAAATTAAAGAAATTAGAGCAGAGACAATAACCTGGGCATCAATAGGAGTATTTAAATCATCGGTTTTATTTCTAGCACCAGTTTTAAATGAGTATCTACATAATTTATCTGAAAAAATAAATGAAGAAATATCATTAATTGAAAATGTATCTATAAGCAAGTATTACCTGCCATTTCAGTGGATGCCTCATACAACTATTGCAAAGAAATTGAGTAGGGATGAATTACTGATAGCATTTGAAGAGGTAGAAAAGAATTTTACTATTTTTAGTGGCAGAGTAACAAAAATTGCATTATCTAAGACTAATCCTTACGAAGATATAATGGTATGGGAGTTAGATAATTAAATAATCCCTAGTTTGTAAAATAGCATAATATATGATGCTAAGTCATAGAGGTCACATTCAAGTCATATTTCTAATTTATACTCTATTAATGTAGTTAAAAATATATAAAGAAAAATTAGAGCAATCATTTCTTTATATAAAGATAATTAATTAAGAAGAGGGAAATTTATTATTATGATTAACAAGAGACTAATGAATCTTTTACAGGATTCTAAAAAGTATGTTGCACAAATGGTAGTTTGGAACTGGCTGGCATTATTGTGTAATATAATATTCATTTTTTCATTTGCATATTTATTAGAAAATATGTTTATGGGCAAGATTACAACAAAGGAAATTGTAATTATTGCACTAATTGATTTATGCATGATAAGTATTCGTTACTTCTGTCATAAAAGAGTAAGCAATGCAAGCTTTTATGCAGCAGCAGGAGTAAAGAAGACTTTACGTGAAAATATTTATAATAAGTTATTAAGACTTGGATCATCTTACGAAGATAAGATTCCAACAGCAGAGATAGTACAGGTAGCTGGCGAAGGTGTAGAACAGCTGGAAATATATTTTGGAAAATATCTTGCACAGCTGTTCTATAGTTTATTAGCACCAATTACATTGTTTGCAATACTTGCATTTGTAAATATAAAAGCATCTCTAGTTTTATTAGGATGTGTGCCATTAATTCCAATATCTATTGTGGCAGTTCAGAAGTTTGCTAAAAAATTATTATCAAAGTATTGGGGAATATACACTGGATTAGGTGACAGCTTCTTAGAAAATCTACAAGGTCTTACAACATTAAAGATTTATGAAGCTGATGAAAGAAAAACAGTTGATATGGATAAAGATGCGGAACAATTCCGTAAGATTACTATGCGTGTATTAGTTATGCAGCTTAACTCTATAAGTGTAATGGACTTGGTAGCTTATGGTGGCGCCGGTCTTGGAATAATAACAGCATTATTTGAGTTTTCCAAAGGAAATATTACAGTTGGAGGATTATTTGCAATTATAATGTTATCCAGCGAATTCTTTATACCCCTTAGATTATTAGGATCATTTTTCCATATAGCTATGAATGGTATGGCAGCTAGTAAGAAGATATTTAAAATATTAGACTTAGAGGAAGACAGCAGAAAGATAGAATCTATAGATAATAAAAATTTAAAAATAACATTCAATAAAGTAGGATTTTCTTACGACAAGGAAAGAACTATTTTAAAGGATGTAAATTTTGCTATACCCCAAAACGGATTTATATCATTTGTCGGTGAATCTGGATGTGGTAAAAGTACAATTACAAATATAATTATGGGACGTAATAAAAATTACACTGGAAATGTACGTATTGGAAATAAAGAACTATCATCTATAACTGATGAAACAATAATGAATAATATTACACTTGTAACTCATAATGCAGTCTTATTTAAAGGAAGTGTAAAAGAAAATCTTCGTATGGGTAAACATGATGCTTCAAAAGAAGAGATGATTGAAGCATTACGTAAGGTAAATTTACTTGATTTTATAAATGAACAGGGAGGATTAGATATGCCTCTATTAGAACAGGGGTCTAATCTTTCAGGTGGTCAGAAACAAAGATTAAGCCTTGCAAGAGCAATTTTACATGATACACCGATTTATATATTTGATGAAGCTACATCTAACATTGATGCAGAAAGTGAAGATGCTATCATGAATGTTATTCATGAACTTGCAAAGAAAAAGACAGTAATACTTATTTCACATCGTCTTCAAAATGTAGTAGATTCTCATTGCATATACACTATGAAATGTGGAAAAATTCATGAATATGGTACACATGATGAACTTATGAACCAAAATGGTATATATTCAGAGTTATATACTTCACAAAGAAAATTAGAGGAATACAGCAAAGGAGGTAATGATAATGAATAGAAGTGGATTAAAGGTAATGAGCAAATTAATCGGTCTGGTTATGCCATTAATTCATGTAATGATTGCAGCTGTTACTATGGGTGTTATCGGTTTTTTAACAGCCATATTCATAATAGTATTAGGTGGTTCAGGTCTTCTTAATATACTAGGATTTGAAACTGGACTTTCTTTATCAGGAATTGTTATTGCAATCATTGGCTGTGCAGTTTTAAGAGGAATATTAAGATATGCGGAACAAGGCTCAAATCACTATATTGCATTTAAATTACTGGCATTAATTCGTCATAAGGTATTTGTAAAACTTCGTACATTAGCTCCTGCAAAGCTGGAAGGAAAAGATAAGGGTAACTTAATTTCAATTATTACAACAGATATTGAATTATTAGAAGTATTCTATGCACATACTATTTCACCTATTGCAATTGCTATTATTACTTCTTTAATTATGACAGCCTATATAGGAAGTTACAGTATGGTTCTTGGAGTAATTGCATTTATATCTTATTGTATAGTAGGAATAATAATTCCTGTATGGTCTTCAAATCAAGGAGATAAAACAGGTCAGGAGTATAGAGATGAAATGGGAGACTTAAATTCTTATTTCTTAAGCAGTGTCAGAGGAATTAATGATATTATACAATATCAAGTAGGAAAAGAACGTCTAGAAGAAATAAACAAGAGAACTGATGAATTAGAAAAGAAACAAAAGTTTTTATTAAAGCAGGAGGGAAATAACAGATCAGTTACTGATTCAGCAATTTTATTATGCAGTATGGCTATGCTTTTTGTTTCAAGCAGTTTATATATTAACGATAAAATTACATTTGTACAAGTAATCTTATGCCTGATTGCTCTAATGAGTTCTTTTGGACCTGTAGTAGCAATAAGCAATTTATCTAACAACTTGTTCCATACCCTTGCAGCAGGAAACCGTGTCCTTGATCTTCTTGCAGAAGAACCAGCTGTGGAAGAAATTACTGGACAGGAAAAACATGAATTTGGTCACACAAAATGTGATAAAGTTTCATTTTCTTATGATGAAGAAGAAATTTTAAGAGACTTTACAATGGATTTATCAAAGAACAGCACTGTTGGAATTTACGGTAAGAGTGGATGTGGTAAGTCTACATTATTGAAACTTCTTATGCGTTTCTGGGAAACTAATGAAGGCTTAATTTCTATTAATGGAAAAGACATAAATAAGATAAACACATCTGACCTCAGAAAAATGCAGGCATATGTAACTCAGGAAACATATCTGTTTAACGATACTCTTGCTAATAACATAGGTATTGCAAAGGAAAATGCTTCTATGGAAGAAATTATGGAAGCAGCTAAAAAAGCTTCAATTCATGATTTTATAATGAGCCTTCCAAAGGGATATGATACGAATGCAGGAGAACTTGGTGGCAACCTTTCTGGTGGTGAAAAGCAGAGAATAGGAATTGCAAGAGCCTTTCTTCATGATGCACCGATGATTCTTTTAGATGAGCCTACAAGTAATCTGGATAGTTTAAACGAAGGAATCATATTAAAATCACTAAAAGAAGGCAAAGATGAGAAGACAATAGTGATTGTATCTCATAGAAAATCTACAATGAATATTGCAGATACTGTTTTAGATGTTGAAAAAAACAGTCTTAAAGGAAAAATAAGAGCAAGTTAATAAAGAGAATTGGTATACGTGAGCATATTATGCTCACGTATATTTTTCATGTAAATGAAATAAAAATAACATCAATAAAAATCTGTGATTTTCAACTGAAACTATCGATTTTCCTCTACCAACAAAAAAGCGTGACATAGTAAACATTTATTAGTTAACATGGAAAAATATAAAGGGAATGCAGTTTTTTTAGGTTGAAGAGCCTAAAAAATTTAAACGCTAATGAAAATCAATTTTAATATTATGATATAATTTTAATATTGATATCATAAAAAGCACATATGAAATATAGAGACAAATGATGATAAGGATAGGTGATATTAGTGTTTTCAATTCTTGTTGTTGAAGATAATGATATTTTAAATAAGATGATTTGTGCAAAATTAAAATTAGAAACTTACAATGTATTTTCTGCATTTGATGGTCAGGAAGCATTAAATATACTTGAGCATAATCATATAGATTTAATAATAAGTGATATTATGATGCCGGGCGTAGATGGATATGAATTAACAAGAAGCTTAAGAAGTGCAAAGTACAGCATGCCGATTTTAATGATAACAGCAAAGAATCAAATTGAAGATATGGAGCAAGGATTTGCTGCAGGCACAGATGATTATATGGTAAAACCAATTAATATGAAAGAGATGATATTAAGAGTTAAAGCTCTATTGCGAAGATCAAGAATTGTAAATGAAAGAAAGCTCAAGATAGGTTCTACACTTCTTGATTATGATGCACTTACAATAGTTTGTGATGGAATTTTATATGATATGCCTCCTAAGGAGTTTTATCTTCTCTTTAAATTATTGAGTACACCTAATAAGATATTTACAAGGATAGAACTCATGGATGAAATATGGGGGATGGATACAGATATTGATGAAAGAACAATAGATTCTCATATAAAAAAACTGCGCAGAAAATTTGAAGGATGCAGTGATTTTGAAATAATAACAGTGAGAGGACTTGGGTATAAAGGTAAAATTAAAGTTTAGAGGTGAACATGTGGCGGGGAAGTATAAGAAATATAGAATTAACTTAAGAAGATATATAGTAGCAGTTTCTATTGGAACAATATTTTTTTCATGCTTAGTATCGAGCTTACTGGTAATACTTGGCATAAAGATATTTTATAACGGCGAAATTACACGTGGTATGGCTGGGGCATTTTTCTTATTTACTTTATTTATGTCAGTTGGAATTGGAAGCTTTCTGCTTTGGATTGGAACGGGGCATTTAACTACACCGCTGATTGAAGTAAGCAATGCTGTAAAGCAGATTGCAGATGGCAATTTTAAGGTGAAGATTGACCGTAAGGAAATAAAAAGTGATGAGTATGAGTATTCTAATGAAATAGATGAACTTGCAAAAAATATAAATAAAATGGCAGCAGAGCTAGATGGAATGGAATATATGAGAAAGGATTTCATGAGTAGTGTATCACATGAAATAAAGACTCCTATTGCAGCAATCACAGGATTTACAGAAATTTTATTAGATGAGTTTATTTCAGAAAGTGAACGAAAGGAATACTTAAAAGTCATAAACAAGGAATCAATACGAATTTCAAGGTTATGTGAAAACATGCTTTCTATGTCTAGATTAGATAATCAAGTACTTATAACGAAAAAAGAAAAGATAAGATTAGATGAACAGATTAGAAAATGCGTGATTTTATTAAGTGAAAAATGGAGTGATCGTGATATTGATTTCATCATTGATTTAGATTCCATTGAGATTATAAGTGATTACGATATGTTGTATCAGGTCTGGATAAATTTAATAGACAATGCCATTAAGTACTCCAAGGAAAGCTGCTGCATAAGCATAAGTGCAGGAGAATTAGATGATAAAACTATTGAAGTAAAGATAATAGATAATGGCATTGGAATAGAAAAAGATAAGATTAAAAAAATCTTTGAAAAGTTTTATCAATGTGAAGAATCTCATAAAAAAAGCGGTACTGGACTAGGATTATCTATTGTAAAAAGAATTATTGAATTGTTGGACGGCACTATAGAGTGTAGAAGTGAAGAAAGCAGAGGAACAGAAATGATTGTTAGGATAGCAAAGTCATAGATGATTGGATTTAATCTATTAACTCATATATTAAAAATAGTGTATTATTATCCTGGAGTGTTATGTTTAGCTATAAGATTATAGCTATTTTATATGTTATTTAGATTAAGAAGCGTATACAATTTTGGGGATATGTAAATATACCCCAACTATTTTATTATAGCATAAATAAAATTTTAATTATAGTCTGTATATTTATTTTAGATGGGAATATAATATAAACAAGATAAGAAAAAACTTATAAAATTATCCAATATTTAAGGGGATGATACCAATGCAAAGTTCAATATTAAACAAGATTTAATAATGTGAGGGGTGAGTCCAAAATTTAATTAAGTAATTAACCTAAAAAGAAAATAATAAAGAAGATGATACCGATGCAAAATTTATTGAAAAATACTTTTTAGAAAGAGGTGATTCTAAAATTCATTTAAGGGATAATACTTAAAATATATATGGTAAAATTAGGGAGGTACAAATTTAAGGTTTATATTAATAAATATTAGATATATAAGAGGTGAGTCCAAAGTTTATTTGATTAGTTAATAAAGAAGTAAATATAAAGGTTATGACACCGATGCATAATTCAATTTGAGAATAATTTAGAATTTATGTAAGGGGGGATCAAAGGTAATTGGATTTCTATTAAAATAATTTAAAGTATAGGAGGATGATTTATTTTGTTTATTAAATTATGATTTAGTTTAGAAGAGGTGAGAAAATATGACGAGTTAGTAGTTGAAGAGGTGTATTAAAATTTTTATATTATATAATAAGGAATTAGGATAATAGCTGTTTTATGAAAATATGAAATCATAAGCAGCTATTATTTTTTTGCATGCAATAAAATATATAATATTTTTGTTTATCATATAAATATTATGCTCAAAAAAGAGAATTTAAATTTATGGATTCTCTTTTTTCATCGTTCAGTATCAAACTTATTTTGATAAAGTTCCTTATTAAAAACAATATATAAATTAAAGAGAAAAAAAGTTTTAGTAAAATATTGATTCTTTTACTAAAAATGTACTATAATTAAGAAAACGTTATCTTAGGGGGAGGAGAATATCTTATGATTAATAAATTAGATGATAAAATGTTTATACTACATACAAATAAAACTACATATGCATTTGGAGTAGATAATGAAGGACTTCTAAGAAACCTATACTGGGGTTCTAAGATTGAAAATGATGATGATTTTGAAATACCAGCTCTTACTGAAGTTTCAACAAATGATCCAGTATTTGAAATAACACCTGAAGAGTTCCCAGTACATGGAGGTTTGAGATATAAAGAAACATGCTTAAAAGTAACATTTGGTGATGGTACAAGAGATATTTTATATAAATTTGCTGGAAGTATAATAGAAAAAAATGAATTAATAGTAAATTTAGTAGACAGTCATTATGAATTTGAAATAAATCTGCATTATAAGGTGTATGAAAAACAGGATTTAATCGAAAGATGGGTTGAGGTTAAAAATAATACAACAGATATTATTGAAATAGAAAAGATACATAGCGGCCAGTTCCATATACCCTATGAAGGATTAAATTTTTCAAATACTCATGGACACTGGGGAGCTGAACAGCAGCTATTTACACAGAAATTAGGTTTTGGAAAGGTTGTTATCGAAAATAGAAGAGGTATATCGACACATAATCATAATCCTTATTTTATATTAGATAAGAATGCATCAGAAACTTGTGGAGAAGTATTCTTTGGTGCATTAAGATTAAGTGGTAATTTCAGTGGAGTAATTGAACAGACTCAGTATGGAGATACATTGGTTCAAATGGGAATAAATTCACATGATTTCATGCTTAAGCTTGCCCCAGGTGAATCATTTACTGCTCCGTCAATAATAAGTGGGTACACAGATAAAGGATTTGAATCAATGACTCATAATCTTCATAGTTTTGCCAAAGAGTATTTATTAAGAGATGGATTAAGACCAGTTCTTTATAATTCATGGGAAGCAACAGAATTTAAGGTTACATGTGATGAACAGATAAATTTAGCTAAAAAAGCAAAAGAGATTGGTGCAGAATTATTTGTTGTTGATGATGGGTGGTTTGGTGAAAGAGATGGAATAGACAATGGACTTGGTGACTGGTATGTAAATAAAGAAAAATTTCCAGAGGGTTTAACTCCGCTTATTGATGAAGTTAAAAAGATGGGGATGATGTTTGGTATCTGGGTTGAACCAGAAATGGTGAATCCTCCTGCAAAACTTTATAAAGATCATCCCGATTGGATTTATCATTATGAAACAAGAGAAAGTGATACATCAAGAGGTCAGTATGTATTGAATATGACCAAAAAAGAAGTTCAGGATTTTGTATATAATATGCTTGATGATCTTTTATCAACATATGAAATATCATATATAAAATGGGATGCTAATAGACCTATATCTCAGGCATCAGTTGAAAAAGACATATGGTATAAACATATTGAAGCTGTCTATAACATTGTTAAACAGTTAAAGGAAAAACATCCACAGGTATTGTTTGAAGCATGTGCATCAGGAGGCGGAAGAATTGATTATGGTATTTTAGGCATTTTTGATGACTTTTGGACAAGCGATAATACGGATTCTTACGATAGATTAAAAATACAAAAAAGTTATTCGTATATTTATCCAATAAAAGCCATGAGAGCATGGGTTACAGACTGTCCAAATTTCTTATCTAATAGAGTTATTCCTATGAAATTCAGATATCATAGTGCCATGATGGGTACTTTAGGAATAGGATGTAATATTTTAAAATTAACTGATGAAGATATAAAGTTATCAAAATCAATGATAAATGAATATAAAGAAATACGTCATATAGTTCAGGAGGGAGATTTCTATAGGCTAGAAAATACATCGCAAAATGATTATCATTTATTCCAATATGTAAATGATAATGAAAGCCTGCTGTTTGTATTTTTACCTCAGACAAAACTTGGACATAGAGGCGTGAGAGTTAGATTAAGAGGATTAAAATATTGTAGCCGTTATTCTCTGATGATTGGTGAGATAACAATCAATAAATCTGGAGCATATCTAATGAATCATGGTATTGATTTAAGATTATCTGGAGATTATCAAAGTGAAATTATAAAAATTACAGAAGTATAATTCTGTAAGGAATTAAAGGCAAAGCTAGTTGATTTAGTAAAAATGCCTTTACTTTAAATTTATAAAAAATAATAGGGATAAAAATAAAATAGTAAAAAACAAGTATCTTTTACTAAAAAATGTGGATATTTTACTTGGATATCATAATTGGAAAAGATATAAAGAGGTAGTCTAGAAATAAATATATAGAATATTTAGCCTGTATAATTGATAATAAATTTAATTATACAGGCTATTTTTGAATTAATAATATGCTGAATCTAAAATGAATTTTCTTTTCATAAAATTATTAGTATATAATTTAATAAGGATATAATATTAAATTAATTGCAATAAAAGCAAAGAATGGGATGTGGGTGATATTATGATGAATCCGTTTATTAATGAAGGAAATTTGTGCAGTAATGTATCAATAAACAAACTAATGATATATAAGATGCCTACAGATAAAGTAAATCAAAATTTACAGGGGAAAAGTGCTATGGATATTTTCTCAACGGAAAAATTCATATATATAATAAAAAAGTACAGCAGTGAGCTTAAGCTTAATTTAAATGAAATTGAAGAAAAAAAGCTTCCTCAATATCTAGATAAATGCCTGCAGAGCAGTGACAAAGAAGTAAGAAAAACAGCCGAAAAGATTGTGAGCATATTTGGAGAAAGACTTGGAGTAATACTGCTTACGTTAAAAAAAGGAGATAAAGAAAATAGGATAGCACGAAAGGATTGGACAGATGCACACTGGGATTATTGGGCCAATGGAATAAAAAGTATAATTTTCGTAGGAGGACTTTCTAGTTCAAAGATTGGTGAGAGATTAAAATATTATATAGAGAAAGTTTTTCATGATGTTAATGAAGAAGCATACAATATAATTTTAAGTTCTGATTCTGCAAATGTCGGTATAAGAGGATGTACAACATATATTGATGAAAAAATTGAAAATCAGAAATATTTGATATTTGATTTTGGACAGACATTTATAAAACGAAGTATTGTCACATTTAAAGATGATAAGATTTTTAATATTGAATCGCTTGAAAAGATAGAATCTAAATATGTTGTATGGGATTTTGAAAATAGGAATGAAGAAATGATGGAAGCTCTAAAGCTTAATCAATATTTGATAGATACCATATCTGATACTATTAAGTCTATTGATGGCGGTGCTAGCAATATAGGAAGCCATATTGTTATAAGTATTGCTAATTATGTTAGAAATGGGGCATTTGAAGATAGAGGAGGATATGGCAAACTAAGATTGATCTCAGATGATTATAGGAAGTTTTTAAGTGATGAATTATTCAATCGATTTGACACGAAATTGAAAGTTACATTGATTCATGATGGAACAGCGATGGCATCAGCTTTTTCAGATTATCCCGATTCAGTATGTATATCTTTAGGTACAGTGTTTGGTGTTGGATTTCCAGTATGCCATGATAATAAATAGTAAAATAATAGATGAGAAATTTTGTAAAAAAATAATTTATATGGAGTGAATTAACATTTAAAAATATATAAAAAAAAGTTTATAAAATTAATCAGCTCATTAAAGAAATATAAAAAATAATAAACAAATTGTTAAATAGATAAAAAACTATTTACATTATGACAAAAAATGATATAATACAACAAGTGGGGCAATGAATTCTGTCTCATATATATTTCTATTTCTTAAATAGTAAATATAACATAATTTATTAATCAAAAAAATAAGTAGAATCTATTAATAATAGGTTCTACTATATTTTTAACCAAACAATATTAGTATTGGACGGAGAGTGTGCACAAAAATGAGAAGATTAATATTAGTAACATCACCACCAGCATGTGGAAAAACATTCATTTCTAAAGAAATATCAAAAGCTCTTAAGCCAATTGTTTACTTAGATAAAGATACATTAATAGGTTTATCTAATCAAGTATTCAAAGTTGCAGGAGAAGAAAACAACAGAAGTTCTGATTTCTTTGAAGAGCACATAAGAAATACTGAATATGAAGTAGTAATTGACTTAGCGTTAGAAGCTTTAGATTACTGTGATACAGTATTAATAAATGCTCCATTTACAAGAGAAATAAGAGATCTTGAATATATGGACAACTTTAGAAAGAAACTTCAAGAACATGATTGCGAATTAGTAGTTATCTGGGTTGAAACAGATAAAGAAGTTTGTCATCAAAGAATGATTGAACGTAATTCAGATCGTGATACATGGAAGTTAGAAAACTGGGATGAATACATAGCAGGTTGTAATTTTGAAAAACCAGAAGGAATTCCAGAATTAAGAGTATTTAAAAACTCATCAATGGAAGAATTCAACCAATCAATGGCTGAGTTAGTTGAATATTTCAAAAACTAATAAACGTTAAATATGTGAAAATATTAACGATAGTAGTATATTTTATCAGACTATACACAATAAGATTCCACTTATTGTGTATAGTCTGATTTTATATATTAAATTATATTTAATCCAGTAAGTTCAATTTGAGTAGATATGAAGTTATCTTTTACAGGTTCTGTTTTCATTAAATCTGTGGAAAGATATTTTTTATTATCATCTGAAAATACAGTTATTATATTATCACTGAAATTATTCATTTCAAGAACTTTAACAGCACCGAGGAAGTTTGCTCCGGATGATATGCCTATACCAAGTCCAAGTGTCTTTGAAAACATTTGAGCCATTATTATTGAATCACCATCATCAACTCCTATAACATTGTTTAAATTCTTAAGGTTTAAAATAGGAGGGACAAATTCATCTGAAATGCCCTGTATCCTGTGGCTGTTTAAGCTTTTTCCAGTAGAAAGTGTTTGGGAGTTAGAGGGCTCTAGAGGATACACCCTTATAAATGGTATCTTTTCTTTGAGATATTTTCCAATTCCCATTACAGTACCTCCAGTCCCTACTCCTGCAATAAAGGCTGAAGGTATTATTCCTTTGTTCTTTAATGAATAATAGATTTCAGGGCCAGTTGAATAATAATGAGCATAAATATTATCAGGATTAGAAAACTGCTTTGGAAGAAATACATTATTATCTTTCTGTTCAAGTTCTTTTGTTAGTGATATGCATTTTTTAAATCCTCCATCCTTTTTTGATACAAGATGAAGAGCTGCATTGAAACTTTTTAATATGTTTTTTCTTTCATCACTAAGCCAATCAGGCATGTATATGTGTACAGGATTTCCGAGATATGTTCCAATTGCTGAAAAGGATATGCCTGTGTTTCCACTTGTTGCTTCGACAATAATATCATTTTCTTTGAGTTTATTATCTGTGTATGCCTTTTTCAGCATATATAATGCAACTCTGTCTTTTATGCTTCCAGTGTAATTATAATATTCCAATTTTGAATATACTTTTAAATTTCTATTCTTGTATCTAAAGTTAATTTGAACTAAAGGTGTATGCCCTATAAGATCATTCAAATCGTTTAATCTTTTTAAATATTTATCCATAAAATCTCCTAAAATAAAGAGTTTCTCATAAATAGTCTATGCATAATATTACAAAGTGAAAACTGCTAATTAAATTAAAATAGTTTTATTTAAAAATAAAATATTGAATTTTTAAATTTAGATATTATAATAAAGAAGCTATAGAATAAAGTACTTTAAATATATTTTATAGTGGTTTCTGATAATATTTTACTGAATATTTTTTGTATATACTTAGATTGAAGTAAATTTATTGTAATTTTTTAAATTAGATATTAGGAGAAGAAATATGAATTTTATAGCTATAGATTTTGAAACTGCAAATGAAAAGAGAAGCAGCCCATGCTCTATTGGTATTGTAGTGGTTAAAGATAACGAGGTTGTTGAAAAATTACATTATTTAATTAAACCTAAAGAAATGAGATTTATGCCAATTAATATTGGAATACATGGAATAAGGCCTGGAATGGTTGAAGATGAACCAGAGTTTGATGAAATATGGGATAAAATAAGCCACTATTTTAACAATAGTCTTGTTATAGCCCATAATGCATCCTTTGATATATCAGTTATAAGAAGAACTTTGGAGTTATATAATATAAAACCTATGCCTTTTGAATATGTCTGTACAATGAAACTTGCAAGAAATTTTTATCCACAAATAGAAAATTCAAAACTAAATACCGTTAATAGATACCTTGGATATGAGTTTAATCACCATGATGCATTAGCAGATGCACTTGGTTGTAGTAATATTCTTTTAAGCATATCAAAAGAATTAAAATGTGATGATATATATGAAATATGCAAAACTATAGGAGTTACTGTAGGGACTGTAAATGAAGAAGGGTATAAGCCATCTTCATCAAAAGGGAAAGTTTATAGGAAGTCGTGTAGACAATCAGTAGATTCGGCACATGATTTGTTTAAAAACCTAAGTGCTGATGCGTTTAAAGATGAAGTTGTTGTATTTACTGGCAGCTTATCATGTATGACAAGAGATGAAGCTATAAGGCTTGTAAGAAGGCTTGGCGGAACAAATGGAAGTTCAGTTACTAAAAAGACTACTATACTGGTTTCGAATATTAAAAATATAGATACTTTGAAAAGAAATGAAATGAGTACAAAGATGAAAAAGGCTCAGGATTTAAAACTAAAAGGTCAGAGTATTAAATTTATAGATGAGGAAGAATTCATTAAAATGATATATAATAATTAGCAATCATATTAAAAAAGCTATATATAAGATTATTATTAAATATTTTTAAAATAAATTAAAAAAACAAATTAATAATTACTATAATTTCTACATAAATCATAATGAATCCAGTCATGGTTAAAAATACTGTTGAAGGCATGACAGAGTTCGACAAAAAAAGTAACTATAAATATTATATAATAATTTTGCAAGATAATTAAATATATCGATTTGGATAATGAGGAATAAAATGAATAGAAGCTTTACAAAAGAAAAAAAAGTAGGTTTAGTAAATGAAATTTTAAATGAACTTTTAGAAAGTGCTAAATTTTTGGGTGAAAGTTTTTCTAAAAGCATAATATTTAATGAAGAAGACACAATTATTATCTTAGACAGTAACAAGGATTTTCAAAGGGAATACAGTCTTAGTGAAGTATCTTTTATACTTAAAGATCGTGTTGATGGGCTTTGGGTAAGTGATAAAAGCTTAATTGAATATGTGAATTATTTAGAAGAAAAACTTGAAGAAAAATGTGAAAGTTTTGATAAATATGAGTTTCTAGCTTACTGCAAAAAAGTATACAATCTTAAATATAAAACAGAAATTGCATACTTTAAATTGAGAGAAATTGAGAAAATGGTTTAATAATTTGTGATTGTAGGGACTTTCAACATGGTAGGATTTAAGAAGTTATAATGAGAACAAAAACTCCTGTATATGTTTTGTACATATACAGGAGTTTTTTGACGTAAGGAGTAAATTAATAGAAAAAATAATCCTAATATAAGTGAAACATAACAAATGAAAACGATATTAATATCTAGTATTTTGATAAAATACTAAAAATTTTAAAATTTGTTGCAAAAATTATTATTTATTTATATAATCAAATACATAAAATAAAATATAAACAACGTTCGGATGAAGATGGTGGGAGAGTTATTATTTAAATTAATTTTAGATAATACACCGAAGAGGGAAAATCTTTCAGGTATTAGGACCGCCATTGGACGAGCCTCTGGAGAGACTTATTTGAATAAGCACCGAAGGAGCAAGATTGTATAAATTATTTATACAATTGAAACTCTCAGGTAAAAGGACAGGGGAAAAGACATTAAAAGTTGACAATTGAGAATTGGCAATTGATAGTTAAGGATGAGATTTCTGCGGAATTTCTGAAAAATATATTTCAGATTCAATAATAAATTTATAGAATTTGAACATATTTAATAGTATCCAAAAATAACTTTCAATTATCTACTTTCAACTCTCAGCTGAAAAAGTCTTATCTCCTCCAAATCATTATATTAGGGGGATTTTTTTTATGTTATTATCAAATTTATTAGCTGGAAGTACTGCAGTGCAGGAGGTATTTCAAAAAATTGACGATATTATATGGGGACCACCACTATTGATACTTTTAGTGGGAACAGGAATATACCTTACAATTCGTCTGAAATTATTACAAATCTTTAAATTACCATTAGCATTAAAATATGTATTTGGCAAGGATAATGAAAAAACAAACGATAAAGCTCATGGAGATGTATCAAGCTTTGGTGCATTATGTACAGCACTATCAGCAACTATTGGTACAGGTAATATAGTTGGAGTAGCAACAGCAATTACTGCAGGAGGACCTGGTGCATTATTATGGATGTGGCTTGCTGCATTCTTTGGAATGGCAACAAAATATGCAGAGGGTGTACTTGCAATAAAGTATAGGGAAAAAGATGAAAATGGCCAGATGGCTGGAGGACCAATGTACTATATCCAAAATGGATTAGGCATGAAATGGCTTGCTAAGTTATTTGCCTTATTTGGTATTGGAGTAGCCTTCTTTGGAATAGGTACTTTCGGTCAGGTTAATTCTATTGCAGCAGCTGCTGAAACATTTAATATTCCTTTAGTAGTCACAGCAATTGTAGTTACAGTATTAGTTGCAATGGTAACTTTAGGCGGGATAAAGAGAATATCGAAAGTATCAGAAACAGTTGTACCTTTTATGGCAGGTGCATATATTCTTGCAGCAGTTATAGTATTAGTATGTAATTATAGGGCAATATTACCTGCATTATCATTAATAATAACAACCGCATTCAATCCAAATGCAGTTGGAGGTGGAGTTTTAGGTATAACTGTAGGAATGGCTATCCAGAGAGGTGTAGGAAGAGGGGTATTCTCGAATGAATCAGGTCTTGGTAGTGCACCAATAGCAGCAGCAGCAGCTAAGACAAATTCAGCTGTAAGACAGGGACTTATATCTATGACAGGTACTTTCTTTGATACAATAGTAATATGCACAATGACAGGACTTGCAATAGTAATAACAAGTGGAGAAACAGGTATATTTACAGCAGGATCTACACTTGCAGGTGCACAGGTAACAACAGCAGCATTTGTAAATTCTATAGGTAATGTTGGAAAATATATAGTTAATATTGGATTAGTATTCTTTGCATTTACTACAATTCTTGGATGGAATTATTATGGTGAAAGATGTACTCAATATTTATTTGGTGTTAAGGCTATAATGCCATATAGAATAATATATATAGTTCTTGTAGCAATAGGACCGTTCTTACCATTAGAATTAATATTCATAATAGCTGATATAGTTAATGGATGTATGGCATTTCCTAACCTGGTAGGGCTTATCGGACTTAGAAAAGTAGTAATACAGGAAACAGAAGAGTATTTTGCAGCATTGAAAGAAGAAAAAGCTGCAGGAGCAGAAGAAAATTTAGCTTAAAGATTTAATATATTATATAGATTAAAAAGAATAAAAAAGCAGTTTTAGTATTATATAGAGTAATATAGATATAGGATAGTTAGTGTAATAACTAATAAATCCTATATCTTTTTTTATTTGTACAATAATAGATTTTTTATTTCATTAAAGGTTTTTAATTGGTAAAATATAGATTTAGCACTTTTGAAATATAATTGATTTTAAATAATAAATATAAGAGCACTTATATTTACATATTGATGGAGAATATTATAGCGATAAAAAATCAGTAATATTTAACAGAGTATTTCTTTTCATTTTGAACAACAGGAATCTCATCAATTACCATTTCATCAACTCTTGAAAAGTTATTACCTTTTTTTAAAGAAGATACAAATTTATTCAATGCTTCTTTAGGTCCCTGAACTTCTATCTGGACTTTTCCATCATATAGATTTTTGCACCATCCTGTTAACTTTAAATTAGCTGCAGTGAGTTCAGTAAAAAATCTGAAACCAACACCCTGAACTCTGCCATCTACTAAAATTGAATATCTGATCATAATTAGTTCCTCCATTATTTATCTTAAATATAGTAAAAGAGTACTGCATTTACAGATTCTTAATATAATAAGATTATATCATAATGGATTTGAAAGAGAATATAAATATATAAGTGTTTATAATTTTCTGAATATTAAGTATAATATTAGTGTAAAGGGGAATAATACTTAAATATGAAATTATAGCATAAATGGAGGGCAATTTTATGATTGAGAGAAGTATGGTATTAATAAAGCCAGATGGAGTTGAAAGAAACATCATAGGAAACATCATAAGTGTTTATGAAGATAATGGGTTAAAGGTTCGTCATCTAAAACTTATGCAGACTACAAGGGATATTGCAGAAAAGCATTATTCTCAACACAAAGGGAAACCTTTTTATGAAGAACTTATTACATTTATAACTAGGAGTCCTTTAGTTGCAATGATACTTGAAGGAGAAGATGCTGTAAAGAGAATTCGTCAGATTAATGGAGCTACAAGCCCTGATGAAGCATCAGCAGGAACAATAAGGTTCAGATATGCACGAAGTAAGACTGAGAACTGTGTTCATGCATCTGATACACCTGAAAGTGCAAAAGAAGAAATAGCATTATGGTTTCCAGAAGTTAATGATTAAAAAATGATTGTATTTATTAGATATAAATATAATAATATTTGTACTAAAAAATTCCGCTATTGATGAAATAACGGAATTTTTTTAGTGTAAGAATTTATGAATTAAAATTATTTTGCAGTTTTAATATCCATCCATGCCTGATCATAAAGCTTTAATGAATCACTTAAATCAACAAATACTTCACATTTATCTAAAACTTCTTTAGAAGGATATAATCCAGGGTTATTCTTTACTTCGTCATCTAGTAATTCATATGCACCAGTATTCGGTGTTGAATATTCTATATACTCTACGTTTTGAAGAGCATTTTCTGGATCACATAAGAAGTTAATCAGTTTTTCTGCATTTTCCTTATTCTTAGAGTCTTTTGGTATAACCATTGCATCAAACCATTTGTTAGAACCTTCTTCAGGAATTGCATATTTTAATTTAGGGTTTTGAGATATTATATATGCAGCATCTCCAGACCATACAGGAGCTATTGCAGCTTCTTCATTGATCATTTTATCCTTTACTTCATCTACATAGTATAAAGGATCCATAGTTTGTTTTTGTTTTATTAACTCTTGAGTTGCAGCAGATATTTCATCAGGGTTAGTACTGTTTATAGAATATCCTAGTTTTTTAAGACCTATTGCAAGTGTATCTCTCATAGAATCAAACATTATTAATTGTTTATTATTATATTTAGTATTCCAAAGAATATCCCAGCTATTTACGGGTTCTGTAACTATATCAGGATTATACACTATACCTATTGTTCCCCACATGTATGGAACAGAGTACTCATTGTTTGGATCGTATGATAAGTTTTTGTATTCATCACCAATGTATTCATAATTAGGTATATTGTTAAAATCTATTTTTTCAACCATATCTTCATTGACCATTTTTTCAATCATGTAGTCAGAAGGAATTACTAAGTCATAGCTTCCTGGTGAACTTTTTAATTTTTGATACATGATTTCGTTAGTATCATATGTTGAATAATCAACTTTTATGCCTGTTTCTTTTGTGAATTTAGATAATAAATCTTCATCTATGTAGTCTCCACAGTTGTAGAAATATACTACACCATTATCTGCACTGCTTGCACCTCCACACCCAGCAAGTAATGACATACTAAGTAGAGAAGTTAGAACTAGAGCTCCTAAACGTCTTAATTTAAACAATACTATCACCTCTAAATATTTATTTAGGGTTCATTTAAATAAATGAACCTCTTTTGTATTTCTAGTTATTAGTTTTTTCACTATTCTGCTTCTTATTCACGATTAAAAGTAAAGCAAGTACTGTAATGAACATTAATGTAGATAGAGCATTAATTTCAGGTTTTATACCACGTCTTGCCATTGAGTAAATTTCTATTGATAGATTAGTTACTCCAGGACCAGTAGTGAAGAAGCTTATTACGAAGTCATCTATAGACATTGTAAAAGCCATTAAAAATCCAGAGAATATTCCAGGCTTTATTTGAGGAATAATAACTTTCCACAATGCATAAAGTGGAGTAGCTCCTAAATCAGCTGCAGCATCCAGTGTGTTTTCAGGAAGCTGTCTTAATTTTGGCAGAACAGATAGTATTACATAAGGAATATCAAATGTAATATGAGCTAAAAGCATAGTTGTAAAACCAAAATTAAATTTCAAGAATATGAATAAACTCATAAGAGCAATACCTGTAACAATATCAGGATTTAATACTGGCAGATAATTTATATTTAAAATTATTGATTTTAATTTACCGCTCATTTGAGAAATTGCAATTGCACTTATAGCACCAACTATAGTAGCTATTATTGAAGCTAATACTGCAATTAAAATGGTATAGTAAAGTGCAGACATAAGTCTATCATTGTTGAAAAGTTCTTTGTACCATTTTAAAGTGAATCCAGTCCATTTTCCCATTGTCTTTGATTCATTAAAAGAGAAAATTATTAATGTAATAATAGGAGTATATAGGAACAGGAATATGATAAATAAATAAGATTTCTTTATGAAGTTTTCAAGTTTGTTTACCATAGCTGTCCACCTCCTTCTTTTCCAGAACCGCTGTCAAATTTTGATGTTATAGCCATAAATATAAGTATTATTATCATCATGAATATTGAAATAGCAGAACCAAAGTTCCAGTCACCCATAGTAGTATACTGCTGTTCAATTAAATTACCTAAAAGCATAAATTGTCCGCCACCAAGTAATCTTGAAATTACGAAAGTTGAAACAGCAGGCATAAATACCATTGTTATACCTGAAAAGATTCCAGGAAGACTTAATGGGAGGATAACTTTAAGGAATATTTTAAATCTATTTGCACCTAAATCAGCTGCTGCATTTATTAAATCCTGATCCATCTTTATTAATATTGTATATAGAGGAAGGACCATAAATGGCAGGAAGTTATATACCATACCTAAAAGTACCGCACCTTCATTATATAAAAATGATATTGGAGCTATACCTATTTTACCTAGAATATTATTGATAATACCTGTCTTTCCTAAGATAGGCATCCATGCATATGTCCTAAGAAGGAAATTCATCCACATTGGTAATATAAATAACATAATCAAGAAATTACGTCTGCTTAATTTCATTTGAGAAATTATATATGCAACAGGATAGCCTATAATAAGGCATAAAATTGTTGATATAAAAGCAAGCCATATTGATCTAGCAAATATATTGAAATACTGTGATGAAAAAAGTCTGGTATAGTTTTCAAGTGAAAAAGAATACCCTGTAGATGTCTTTGTTGTAAAACTAAAGAATAAAACAATCAATAATGGAATTACTATAAATAATGCACTCCATGCAAAATAAGGATACGCCGCTAAGGACGTTTTTTTCTTAGTCATTTTTGTCACTCTTCTTCATAATGTGAATATCTTCAGGATAAATATCTAATCCTATAGTGCTGTCAACTGGTGCAGATTTTGTATTATGAAGTATAAATTCAAAATTGTCAGTAACAACAGTCATTTCGTAATGAACTCCTTTAAATACTACAGAAGTAACATGTCCTTTAAGCATTCCATTTTGTGCATCAACCATTTTAATATCTTCTGGTCTAATTACAATATCAACCGGTTCGTTAGTTTCAAAACCTTTATCAACGCATTCAAATTTTCTGCCGCAGAATTCAACCTCAAAGTCTTTAAGCATTATACCGTCAATGATATTACTTTCACCTATGAAGTCTGCAACGAAAGCATTAGCTGGCTCATTATATATGTCCTGAGGTGTTCCCATCTGCTGAATAACGCCTTTATTCATTACTATTATAGTATCGGACATAGTAAGAGCTTCTTCTTGGTCATGAGTTACAAAAACGAAAGTAATACCTACTTCTTTTTGTATCTTCTTTAATTCTATCTGCATTTCTTTTCTAAGCTTTAGGTCAAGTGCACCTAGAGGTTCATCAAGAAGTAATATTTCTGGTTTATTTACAAGAGCTCTTGCAATAGCAACTCTTTGCTGCTGACCACCACTTAGAGAATCCACTTTTCTCTTTTCAAATCCATCTAATGCAACTAGATGAAGCATCTTTTTGACTTCAGCTTCAATTTCTTCTTTAGGAAGCTTTTTTAATTTTAAACCAAAAGCAATGTTATCGAAAATATTCATATGAGGGAATAATGCATACTTTTGGAATACAGTGTTTACTTGTCTCTTATATGGTGGTAAAGATGAAATATCTTCATTTTTAAACATTAATTCACCAGAATCAGCACTTTCAAAACCTGCTATTATTTTTAAAGTAGTTGTTTTACCACATCCACTTGGTCCTAGAAGAGTTAAGAATTCATTTTTCTTAATGTTTAAAGATAAATTATTTAGTACTGTATTATCACCATAAGTCTTGCTGATATTTCTTAATTCTATAATGTTTTGGCTCACAAAAACACCTCTTTCTATTGTTTAAAATGATGGGGGAGTACTAACCCAGATAACTTTAGCTGGTGATTTACCAGTATTCTCAATGTAGTGATTTACTTTTGCTTTATAATAAAAGCTTTCCCCTTTTTTGACTTTATATTTCTTTTTTCCTAAATGAAGAATTATTGTTCCAGATAAAACATACCCGAATTCTTCACCTTCATGTGGTTCTTCTTCTATGTACTGGCCGCCAGGCTGAATTGTGATCATGATTGGCTCCATTTCATTCTTTTGAGCATTTGGAATAAGCCACATTAAAGAGTATTTTAAGTCATCATCATCTTTTTCAAACATATCGTCTTTTGTATATGTAACTTTTTCTTCTTTTGTATCACTAAAGAAATCAGGGAGATTTGTTCCTAAAATCTCAAGTATGTCTATTAATGTAGCAATAGATGGTGAAGTTAAGTCATTTTCAACTTGAGAAATAAATCCCTTAGATAATTCACATCTATTTGCAAGCTCCTCTTGAGTCAGTTGTTTTTCCATTCGGAGTACACGAATTTTTTCTCCAATTTGCATAAATTCCACCTACTAACAATTTCATAATAATCACTTTTACTAAACTATAAGTTTAAAATTACTAAACAAACAATGATATTATATATACTTTGAATGGAAAAATCAATAACTTTTTTAAATTATCCTATAAAATTTCGTGTTTATAGTAGGATTAAAATAATTATGAGCAAAAATAAACAGTATTTGCTAAGTATATTATGCTATAATAGAAGTAGTATACAAAGAAGATTTAAGATGAATATAAAAGGAATGGGGTATTTTATAGGAGGAATTAATGAAAAATAATAAAATAATAATTAATAGCGGCATTGTTTTAGTTTTTATTGCCATAATTCTAGGTGTTGCTTCTCATAAATTATTTGGAGAATCATCAAAGGAAATAAATGCATCAAAACAATTTATGTATGAGCTGTATTCCATGAAGGCTATTGATACAACTGATGAATTGACAGATTTAAAATATGAAAAGGTAAAAACTATAAACAGCCAGAATGAACTCGTTAATAAAACTATTGTAACTCAAAATTATGGAATAGATCTAGATAATGATAATAATATTGTTGGATTTGCTAAAAAAGATATAAAGAGAAGCAGCAATAAAATTTCAGATGAGAAAGCAAGAAAAAAAGCAGATGAATATCTCATGGAAATCTGTGGAAACGATTTAATATTTAAGGAGAAAAAAGATGAGAAAGATCTTCCATATTATTCATTTACATATACTAAAAAAGAAAATGGATATAAATTATATTTTGATGAAATAAAAATAAACATTAATAGAGAAAGTGGATATATAGATGGATATTCTAATACAACTATTCAGAAACAATGTTCAGATCCTAAGATAAGTATAAGTGAAGAAGAGGCTGAAAACATTGCCTATGACAGCTTCAGTCAATATAATACACAGGGTGAAGTTATGAAAGACACTGAACTTGTTTATGCATATAATAAAAATGATGATTCTGGAATTAATAATCTTGAGTTATGTTATGTAGTAAGTATAAAAACAAAAAAATCTGATGAATCAGAAGTTATGTTTAAAATATTTGTTAATGCAGATAACGGTGAAGTATATAATAGTATAAAAGAAAATATGGAAAATGAAGTATTGACAAATTAATGAAAGAATAAGAGTAAAGATAGTATGGACTCTTAGCTGATTTAAATTAATATGAAGAAAATAATCAACTGCTAACTGTTAAATAAAAAAAGCGTGGTTTTAAGCCACGCTTTTCTTATTTCCATTCTGTTACGTTCTTAAGTTCAGGAATAGAAGAAGCTTTAAATACAGGATCTTTTATTCCAGCTTTTTTCTGTGCTCTGTAATCTTCAAGAGCTTTGAATGCAAACTTGCCTAAAAGAGCAATTGCAATCAGGTTAGTTATTGCCATCAATGCCATAAATACGTCAGCAAGGTTCCAAACGATATCCATACTTACTGTAGCACCGAATAACACCATTGCGGCAACACATATTCTATATATAGTAAGGTATATTTTCTTATTACTTAAAAATTCAATATTTGCTTCACCATAATAATAGTTTCCTACAATAGAGCTGAATGCAAAAAGTAATATACATATTGCAATAAATATGCTTCCAAAGTTTCCTATTTGTGAGCTTAATGCATTTTGAGTTAATTGTATACCGCTAAATCCGCTTGATAGATCAATATCTGAAAGCAGTATTATGAAAGCAGTACAGCTACATATTACTATTGTATCTGTAAATACACCTAAAGTTTGAATTAAACCCTGCTTAACTGGGTGAGATACATTAGCTGTAGCGGCAGCATTTGGAGCACTACCCATTCCAGCTTCATTTGAGAATAATCCTCTCTTTATCCCTATAAGAAGAACACCACCGATTCCTCCTCCAACAGCCTGTTTAACACCAAAAGCATTTTCTACTATTAAAGAAATTAATGCAGGCACTTTTGTTATATTTGTAATTACAACAAATAGAGCAACTAATATGTAAGCAACAGCCATTATAGGTACTATAATTTCTGATACCTTTGCAATTCTATGTACTCCACCGAATATTATTATAAGAGTTAATACTGTAAGTATTCCTCCAACAATGTTTCTGTTAAAACCAAAGGCTTCATTTAATGCAAGAGAAATAGTGTTTGACTGAACTGAGTTAAATACAAGTCCAAAGCATATTGTGATTAATATTGAGAAGATTATACCCATCCATCTCATATTCAGGGCTTTTTGCATATAATATGCAGGTCCTCCGATGTAAGCACCATTTCCATCTGACTGCTTATATATTTGGGCAAGAGTTGATTCTACAAAGCTTGAAGCAGAACCGATAAGTGCCATAATCCACATCCAGAATATTGCTCCTGGTCCTCCTACAGATATTGCAATAGCTATACCTGCTAAGTTACCAGTACCAACTCTTGAAGCAGTACTTATGCAAAATGCCTGAAATGATGATACAGAACTCTTTTCTTTCTTTGATGTAGCACCATCAGTAAGCAATCTGAACATTTCCTTTATATATCTAAATTGAACAAAATTTGTTTTAAAAGAAAAGTATAAACCTAATAATATTAATGGTGCAATTAATACATAAGTCCATAAGATGTCGTTAGATACATTGATTATTGTATTTAATTTTTCAATAATAATATTTAACATTTCTTTATACCTCCCGAGTCAATATTGAATTTATTCGTATAAAATGACGAAAAATATAACTAAGGTTATTTTATATTAAAGTAGGTGAAAATGCAAGATTTATATAAATAAAAATTCATAATTTAAATAAAAAGAATAAAAATTTAGGGAAAATCCTTAAAAATCTTAAGGAAAAATACTTAAAATCTGCATAATATAATAAAACTTGAAAGAAGTTAAAATGAAAAATTCATAATATAAAAAGCAAATATAAATAATACAGGAATATTATTAGATTAATTTTAGAGAAAGTTCGCAATTCATATAATAAAAGACTCTGGGATTCCCCCAGAGTCTTTTAATTTATAGGTGTAATTATCGGTATAGTATTTCCGTCATTTGTTGGAGGTGACAGAGATGGTGTTGGTGTTACAGTAGGATCTGTCACAGGTCCAGTTTGTGTATTATTAGAATTAACAGCATTATTTTCATTACTGTTTGTATTATTACTGTTTTCAGGTTGTTCTTCATTTGAAACTTCATTGTTATTATATGAAGTTGTAGTATCATATCTTGATGGCAGAACCATATAGTAATCTGCTGTAGCAGGATTTGGATTGCTCTTTTTAATAAAGATAGATTTTCTAGTTAAGAATGAAGGAGTACCTGGCGTTGCCAACTTGTTATTAAGTCTGTTTATATTTGCTATAACATGAACATCGCATGCTGTAGTAGGCTCAGTGCCTTCAGCAAATAATTCTTCATAAACTCTGTTTCCCCTTGGGTCCTGACTGCATAATGAGCTAGGTAAAAGTCCTGAATCTTTACATACAGCTACTTTAACAATTCCTGATGGTTCTTCTATTTCCTTTACCTTAAGTCCTTCATGGGCTCTCTCCATAAGCATACCCCATAGTTTAGCACATGCACTTGAACCTCCAACCAGCTTAGTTGGGTTATCGTATCCAAGCCATACTGATCCAGATAAGTATGGTGTAAGTCCGGCAAACCATAAATCACATGAATCTGATGTAGTACCTGTTTTACCTGATACAGGCATTTCACCCCATTTAGCAGGAGTACCTGAGTAATATGTTACGGGTCCTTTTAACATATCATACATTATGTATGCAGTTTCAGGAGAAAATACTTCAGTTGAATCTGAATTATTATTGTCTAGAATAGTCTTTCCAGTTGCATCTACAACTTTTGTGTAAAGCAATGGTTTTACATATTCACCTTCATTACCGAAAGTACCAAATGCACCAGCTAATATATAAGTATTACCACCATCAGGATCCTTAGGATCATTGTTGAACTGTCCTAAAGCAAGTGATGCTATAGAGCTCTTGGATTTTTCATTATATTTTAATCCTAGATTTTCACCGTATTCAATACCAGTTTTAGTACCAAGCATATCTTCAACAATGACAGCAGCAGTATTTTTTGAATATGTCAATGCTTCTCTTGCTGTCATAAGACCTTGATAAGTAAAATCTGAATTGGCAGGATCATAGTGGTTACCGCCGTCAAGTTTGTTTTGAGGAAGTGGAGCATCATCAATAGGTGTTGCTGCAGTAATTACTTCTTCGTTGATAGCAGGGCCATATACGGTTAATGGTTTTGTTGTTGAACCTATTGGTCTCAATGAGCTGTAAGCTCTATTTGTAGATTGAGGCTGTTGTTTTCCTCTTCCTCCAACCATTGCAAGAACTTGGCCGTTTCTATAGTCAACAATTGTAGCAGAAGCTTGAAGTAGTGGAACTCCATTGCTATCGTATGTTTCACCATTGCTTACTCCTAAATTTTTATAGTTATCAAGTGTCTGCTGAGTGAAGTCCTGTAAATCTCTATCCATAGTAGTATAGATTTTAAGACCTCCATTTACGACTAACTTAGAAACTTCTTCATCAGTATAATTATATTTCTTTTTTAAATCTTCTTTAACTTGTGATACAGCAGGATATACGAACCATTCATAATTTAAGTTATAATCCTGTTTGCTTTTCTTAAAGACAAGTCCCCCATTTTTGACTTGTTCTATTGCTTTGCTGCATTCATCTTCTGTAATATAGTTATTCTGCTTCATCATACTCAAAACAGTTACAGTTCTGTTTATGTATGGAGTAGGGTCTTTTATGTTATTTTCATTGTAAGCACTGTATGTTGTTGGTGCCTGAGTTATACCAGCAAGGTAAGCGCATTCAATAAGTGATAAATCAGATGCACTTTTACTAAAATATAAAAGTGAAGCTGCTTCTACACCATAAACCTGGCCTCCAAGAGGTATAGTGTTTAAATATGCTGTCAAAATCTGATCTTTTGTTAGCTTCTTTTCAAGATTGATAGCTAAATAAATTTCTTTTACTTTTCTTTCGATTGATACATCATTAGTTAAAATTGTGTTTTTAAGCAGCTGTTGTGTTAAGGTAGAAGCACCGTGAAGGCCCCTCTGACCAGTCAATATTTTCTTTACATCGAGTAGTGCTGCTCCAGCTATTCTCTGAATATCTATTCCATTATGTTTGTAAAATCTTTCATCTTCAATAGATACAAAAGCATTCTTCAAGTTAGCAGGCATTTCGCTGGAATCAATAACATAACGTTCTTCATCTGTATGCAGATTATCCATAAATTCACCATCGTTATCATAAAGGCTTGATGGCTGATTTAAAGATAGAACAGCATCAACATCTAAAGGTGGTGTAGTTTTTATGATAGCAAAAGCATAACCTGCGGCTATAACAAAAACAGCTAAAAAACAAAATAAAATACCAAAGCAGATTCCTTTAAAGATTTTCTTTACTTTATTTTGTTTAGGCTTTTTTTTGCTACGAGGAGAGCTTTTTGTTTTTGTTGAGTTGTTAACTGCCATTTTATCCTCCTAAAATTTAAGGTTATAAATATAATAATATTTTATACCATTATAGCATATTTATAGTATGAGTAAATCACTAACTCATTATAAGGGTGTTAATATGGAATACTATACAAAACGTAAAAATTACACGTATATTAAGGTTATTTTAGCTATAGTAAGTATAATTGTTATATTTAATATATTAATAGTATTTTTTGATAGGAGAGTATTGCCAACAGTAGTGGAAATTAGCAAGATAATGGCGAAAACACAGACATTAAATATTATTAATGAAAAGAGCATGGAAATATTAAATGAGGATTTTAAATATGATGAAATGATTAAAATTCAAAAGGATAATGAAGGAAACATAAATCTTATACAGGCAGATACTGTAAAGCTTAACTATGTGGCAGCTAAACTGGCCAACGAGTGCAATGCATCCCTTGAGGATATGAAGGAAAATACATTGGAAGTACCATTAGGCTGGACAACAAGTAGAAGTGTATTTTATAGGCTTGGTCCCAATATAAAAATGCATGTGGAACCAATAGGAAATATTACAACAAGTTATGAATCAAAGTTTGAAAGTGCAGGAATAAATCAAACAAGACATAAGATTTATTTAAACATAACAGCACAGATAAGATTGAAGCTTCCGTTAGCTGATCAGGAAACTACAGTAACAACACAGGTGCCTGTAAGTGACACAATAATTGTTGGGAAAATTCCTAATATGACATGGGGAACTACTAATACAGTTAACAATTAACGATTAATAGTTAGATAGCAGATATTTTTATACAAAAATACAGAACTTAATCAATTCTGATTAAGTTCTGTATAATAAATTAAACAATAATTTTTTATAAATTGTTAACTAAATTAAGCTTCCCAGTTGAATACATATGGTATATTTCTGTAGAAATCACCATAGTTAAGTCCATATCCAACTACGAATACATCTTCAATTTCAAAACAGCAGTAATCTGGTTTTATATCAACTTTTCTTCTAGATGGTTTGTCAAGAAGCACACAAGTTTTAACTGATGCTGGTTTTAAGTTATTAACGTGGTTAACAACGTAATCCATAGTTATACCAGTGTCAACAATATCATCTACAATAAGAACGTCCCATCCTTCTATGTTATCAGGAATATCATTAACTACCTTAACAGTTCCTGATGATGTTTCACTGTGTCCGTAACTTGATGTAGTCATAAAACCTACTTTTACGTTTAAGTCAATTGCTCTAACTAAGTCAGCAGCGTAAACAAAGCTTCCTCTTAATAATGATAAAACATAAAGATTTTTTCCTTGATAATCTCTGCTTATAACTTCTCCTAATTCTTTTATTCTAGTGCTGATTTGTTCTTCAGAAAAAAGAATCTTACGTTTCTTATCTTCCATATTGTTAAACTCCTTTAAAAATATTTGTTATTTATTGATTTTTATGTATACAATATATTTATATATTGCAAAGATAAATCTTCATTATAATTTTATAAATTATGAAATAAGTTAGAAATTCCATAATAATCTTGGAATGTATTTTCTCCATAAAAGTACATTTAGTGGAGGTTTAGTTTTGTTTGCAAAGCATATCTAAAGATATACTATAGTTTACACACTCTGAGCAGAAACTAGTATTAATAATTGAAAAAAGATTTTTTGTAAAAAATATGTATATTTTACAAACTAAGAAATATTAAAAAATTTTAGTTTTAATATACGACAAAAATTTCATAGAAAAAAATCTTGAGGAAATTTCCAACCAGAAGTGTGAAATTGATATAAAATTATACAAAAAATATATGTACAAGCTATATATATGTACGTTATTTAAGTTGTAATTAATGAATTAATAGTATAAAATTATATGAAAGTTGTCAAGATAGCTTATATGAGGTGATTTTATGATAGATGGAAATATAGAAGGCATTAGAAAATCTTTTATTGATGAATTAGAGAGTATTTACTCTATAAAAACTCTTAAAGATGAAGTTTGTAATTTGGAAATTTTAAATATAATTTCTAGAATATCAAGCTTGATTGAAAGAGAAGTAAGTGTAGCAATTAACAGAAAAGGAAATGTTACTGCAGTAGCAATAGGTGATTCAACATCAGTTGAAGTACCAGTTATAAATATAGAAGAAAAAAGACTTGCAGGCGTGAGAGTAATTCATACTCATCCAAATGGATACTGCAATCTTTCAGCATTAGATCTTACTGCGCTTTTAAAGCTTAAGCTTGATGCAATCGTTTCGGTTGCAGTAATAGATGGAAATATAGTTGATTTTTCATTGGGAATGCTTACTCTTTACAATAATAAATTAGAATATGAAGAAAAGAGCAACCTTTCAATAAATGACATAATGTCTATTAATATATTAGATAAGATAAAGTTTATAGAAAATCTTATAAAGACAAATGATGTGATAGAAGATACTGAAGAAAAGGCAATACTTGTAGGATCTGATACAAAAGAAAGTCTTGAAGAGTTACGAGAACTTACAGAGGCGTGTAATGTACCAGTTTTAAATACTGTATTCCAAAGCAGAAATAAAATAGATGCAGCCTTTTATATAGGAAGAGGTAAAGTATTAGAAATTGCATCTATGAGACAGGTTGAAAGAGCTAATGTAATCATATTTGATGATGAACTCTCAGGATCTCAGGTTAGAAATCTGGAAGCTGCAATAGGTGCAAAAGTAATCGATAGAACTACATTAATATTGGAGATATTTGCAACGAGAGCAAAAACAAAAGAAGCAAAAATTCAGGTAGAGCTTGCACAGTTAAAATATAGACTTAGTAGACTTCAAGGTCTTGGAACTATATTATCAAGAACTGGAGGCGGTATAGGTACAAGGGGACCTGGAGAAAAGAAGCTTGAAACTGATAGAAGACATATAATGGAGACAATATATGATTTAAGAAATGAACTTAAGAAAATCAAAAAGACAAGAGAAGTTCAGAGAGAAAAGAGAAGTAAAGAAAATATTCCTAAGGTATCCCTTGTAGGATATACAAATGCAGGGAAATCAACTCTTAGAAATGCATTATGTGATCTTGCAGCTAAAAAAGAAAACAGGACTAAAGAAAAAGTATTTGAAGCAGATATGCTATTTGCTACACTAGATACAACTACAAGAGCAATTACCCTTAAGAATAAAGGTGTCATAACATTAACAGATACAGTTGGATTTGTTAGAAAACTGCCTCATGATTTAGTAGAAGCATTTAAATCAACACTTGAAGAAGTTATATTTTCAGATCTTTTATGTCATGTAATTGATACTTCAAGCGATACTGCTGTTGAACAGTACATTGCAGTAAATGAAGTATTGACAGAGCTTGGAGCTATAGATAAGGAAACTATAATAGTATTAAATAAGATTGATAAAGCTTCAGAGGAGCAGATAGAAAGAATTAAGGAAGAATTGGAAGGAAATCATGAAATAATAGAAGTTTCAGCTGCATTTGGAACTAATCTTGAGGAATTCCTTGAAATAATTGAAGAAAAACTTCCTTATAATTATAGAAAAGTAGAATATATTATTCCATATGAAAAAGGGGATATTCAATCATTCCTTCACAGAAATGGAAGAGTCTTTGAAGAAGACTATAGAGAAAATGGAACATATATGTGCGTAGAAGTTGATGATGAAGTATATAATAAAACATCACAATATATTATAAACGAATAGAGCAGATAATTAGATGTTTTTAAATCTCTTAAAATGAATAACATTAAAGAATATATGCTGTTAATAAACATAAGTTATACCTAATTATTATACCCCGGAATATTTCCCGGGGTATAATTTGTAATATGAGCAGAAAATATTGTATAATGTATTTGTTTTACAAAAAATGTTTAAAAATAATGAAGTAAAGAAGGTGAACTTAAAATATGTTGAAAGCAATACTTAATTATCAGAAAGCATCAGAAAAACTTATTAATTCTCTAAAGACTAACAGAAAGGTGTTAGCTGTTTTTGCTTTTGGAAGCATCGTTAATGGTGATCTCTGGGAGGAATCAGATATTGATGTTTTTGTGGTATATAAAGATCAGTTCTACAGCATGAGAGATGTACATTCGGAAATCTTAGATATACCTGTACATATGAAAGTGCTCAATAAGGAAAAGTTCTTAGAACTATATGAAAACAACGGTAAAAAAGGTGAGATAAGAAATATGCTTACTTCATCTAAACTTGTTTTTTCAAGAGATGAAGAAATTGAAGTACTATTCAATAAAGCAAAATATAGTATGGATAAGTTTATTGAAATATGGAATCTTGTTTACCTTGGAAAATTGATAAAGGATCTTGGAGTTACTAAAAAATATCTTTATAATGACAGATTATTTACTTCTTTTGAGGTTCTTATAAGAGCATTAGACAGTTTTTCAAAATTATATTTAAATATAAGCGGATACACTGTAAGCAGGGATGCTATTAAAATGACAATGAATTTAAATAACAAATTCAACACTCTTATTGAAAATCTTATACAAAAAGAATTAAAGCGTGAGCATATACGTGATGTTATATATTATATAGATAATTATTTAGATGAAAATATAAGCGTTGCTGCAAAATTTCTTTTAAATTATTTGGAAGAAAAGGGTACATACTTAAGTTCATATGAAATAAAAAATGATAAATTATTCAGTCAGTTTGATATAAAAATAGAAGAAATATTAAAAGAATTATATAAGTATGGATTTATTGAGAAGAATTCAAGAAAGCTTGAACTTCCAGTTCGTGAAAAACTTCTTAATGAAAATGTATATGCTTATAGAAAATACAAATAGTTCATTCAGTTGAAAGTTGATAGTGGAGAATTGAAAGTTAATGAAGCTTTACGATGATTTTAAATTTGAAAAGGAAATACCGAAGTATATTCAGCTTGCCGAGTTTATAAAGTCTTTGATTGATAAGCGTATGATTAAAGATGGAGATAAGCTGCCGACTATAAGGGCGTTAGCAAAAAAACTCAATGTAAATAACGTTACTATTGTAAATGCATATAATAAACTTAAAAATGAAGGATATGCATATCAGAAAATTGGGAGTGGAAGCTATGCAAAGAGAAAGGAAGTATTTTCAACATTCAGAAAAGAATACTCAAACAGTCTGAAAAATATAAGTTCAGAAGAAGTAGATAATATTATAGATTTTACTGGGGAGACAAATTTTGAAGTTTTATTCCCTATAAATGACCTGAAAGTAATCATAAATGAGGTACTTGAAAGAGATGGTGCAAAGGCTTTAATGTCTTATAATAGAAGTGGGTATTCAAATTTAATATATACCATAAATAAGTTTTTCTGGAATAATAAATTAAAGAATGATGACATAATAATTGTCTCAGGTGCTCAGCAGGGTATAGATATTGCATCTAAAAGTATACTTAATATAAATGATAACGTCATAGTTGAAAAACCTACATATGTAGGAGCATTATCTGTATTCAAATGGAGAAAAGTTAATTTATTTGAAGTTCCAATACAGGAAGATGGTATAGATTTAAAAGCATTTGAAAAAATTCTGCAAAAAAATGAAATAAGATGTTTTTATACAATGAGTTATTTTCAAAATCCTACAGGAGTAAGTTATAGTGTTGAGAAGAAAAAGCGTATTTTAGAACTTGCAGAAATTTATGATTTCTATATTATAGAAGATGATTATCTATCAGAATTGATATATGAAAGTTCACTGGAATATGTACCTTTTAAATGGCTTGATAAGTATGACAGGGTTATTTATATAAAGAGTTTCTCTAAGATATTCCTTCCGGGAATAAGACTTGGATATCTTGTTGCCCCGGAAATATTCAGCGAAGTTCTTCAAAATTCAAAGCACAATACTGATATAACAACATCAAGTCTTATGCAGAGAGCTCTTGATATGTATATTGCAAAAGGAAGCTGGAAAAATAATATTAAAGAACTTAATAATGAGTACAGTGCAAGATATAATATTGTAAAAGAAATTCTTGATAATGATTTTAAGGAACTTGTTACTTATATTGACCCTAAAGGGGGACTAAATTTTTATATTACGCTTATTAATAAGAAAATAGATACAAAGGTGATGTTTAGAAGATTAAAGAAAAAAGGCGTATATATAACCCCAGCAAATATATTTTACTTAGCACCTAATGAAGGACAAGACTCTTTTAAGATTTCATTTTATCAAGTAAATGGGGAAAAGATAAGAAAAGGTATGGAATTATTAAAAGAAGAAATTTTGTTGATTGACAGTGAACAATTAATGCATAACAATTAATGAGGGAACAGCTATATATACCCAAAGGAATGTAGACTACAATTAATAATTATTAGATAAAGCTATCAATTGAAGAGAGGAAGTGAACTAATGGCTTATATTACAATAAGAAAAAGAGGCGAAGATAGATTTGAAGAAAAGAAATCTGAATTCATAGGTTATGCTAAAAGAGTTGAAAATGAGGAAGAAGCAAAAGAATTTGTAAATGAAATAAAAAGTATGCACAAACAGGCAAGACATAACTGCTGGGCTTATGTTATTGGTGAAAACATGAATATACAGAGATATTCAGATGATGGAGAACCTCAGGGAACAGCGGGAATACCAATACTTGAAGTTATGAAGAAAAGCAATATTACAGATTGTGCTGTAGTTGTAACAAGGTATTTTGGAGGTATCCTTTTAGGTGCCGGAGGACTTACCAGGGCATACACAAAAGGTGCAAGCATAGCAATAAAATCAGCAGGTGTAGTAGAAAAAGTTAAAGGTCTTAAGATAAGCTTTGAAATGGAGTATGACCTTTTTGGAAAAGTACAATATATATGTGGTCAGAATTTGTGGCATATAGAAGAAACAGAATATGCTGATAAGGTAATAGTTCATATACTTTGTGAAGAAAATATGGCAGATGCAATTGAAGGGGAAATCGTAGAAGCTTCAAGTGGGAAGGTCATTGTAAGAAGAAGTGAAGAAGGTATTTACTTTAAAGAAGAACATAGGTTATATGCAGAGATATAGTAAGAAAATTGTAAATAATGTAAGTATAATTGTGAATTAGCATAAAATGTGGTATAATCGTTCATGAATTTTGTATTAAAAAAGTAAAAAGGCTTATATAAGACCGTTTGATAAATATTACTAATTACTAAAAATTTATATATTTATAAATTAAGGAGGAAGAACCATGTCAGGACATTCAAAATGGCATAACATACAAGCAAAGAAAGGTAAAGCAGATGCTAAAAGAGGAAAAATCTTTACTAAGATAGGTAAGGAATTAATGGTTGCAGTTAAAAATGGAGGACCTAACCTTGATACTAATGCAAAACTTAGAGATGTTGTTGCAAAGGCAAAAGCAGCTAATATGCCAAATGATACTATAACAAGATCAATAAAGAAAGCATCAGGAGAACTAAGCTCTGTAAACTTTGAAAGCATAGTATATGAAGGATATGGACCAAGTGGAGTAGCTGTAATAGTTGAAACATTAACTGATAACAAGAATAGATCAGCTGGTAATGTAAGAAGTGCCTTCACAAAAGGCGGCGGAAACATGGGAACTCAAGGATGTGTAAGTTTCATGTTCCAAGAAAAAGGTGAACTTGTAATAGAAAAAGAAGGCCGTGATGAAGACGAAATGATGATGATGGCTTTAGATGCAGGTGCAGAAGACTTTAATAGCGATGAAGATGAAGTATTTGTAGTAACAACTACTCCAGAAGATTTCGGTACAGTAAGAGAAGCTTTAGAAGAACAAGGAGTAGAATTCTTAGAAGCAGCAGTAAAAATGATTCCAGACACATACACTGCAATAAATGAAGAAGACGCTAAGAAGTTCCAAAAGATGTTAGACTTACTTGACGATGATGATGATGTTCAAGAAGTTTACCACAACGCTGAATTCCCAGAAGGATGGGATGAATAAGCTTGTCAGCTTAGATAAATCAATGTTTAACTGACTTTTTGAAAATTGTAAATACTAATATTGATTATGATATACATACAATTTTATGGATTTAGATTGGTGTATGTCAAATTTGAAGAAGTATTTTCTATCTTTGATTAGATAGAATGTACTTCTTATTTTTTTTTGTTTTAAAGCTAATAGATAATTTAGGGTGAATATAGAATTCAAAATGACTAATTATTTAAATTTATAGATTTATGGTGTTCAGTGAGATATATATTGTATATTGCTTAAATTGAACAAATGGAATCAAATATATATTATATAAAATTAATGAGAAAAATGTAATATAATAGAAATAAAAAAAGTAAAAAAAAGAAAAGTGTTGAAAAAAATATAAAAAGGTATTAAAATAATAACAAAGGTCTAAATTACATACTTTATATAATATACAATTATATGGTAATAATTAAATTTTATTTATTTGTTTATTGAATAATAAAAAATATATGAGATTATATACGATAATTTTGATTAATTAATTTATTTTTTGCATTAATAATATAATTAAAAATATATTGATAAAAATGTTTAAAAAGGATAGAATATATAATAGTTTTAGTAAAAAATAGAATTATATAATTAATTTAGTATGAAAGGGAATATAAAGTGGATTATTTATTTATTTCAATAATTGGTGTTGTAATAGGTAGTTTCTTGAATGTATGTATATTTAGAATACCAGAAGAGCAGTCTATATGCTTTCCACCATCACATTGCACAAGCTGCCAACATAAGTTAGGTGTTTTAGATTTAGTTCCAGTATTGAGTTATATATTTTTACACGGTAGATGTAGATATTGTAAAGAGAAAATATCTATAAGATATCCATTAATTGAATTGCTAAATGGACTGCTTTATATATCTATTTACTATAAATATGGAATTAGTATTATTACATTAAAATATTTTGTCCTTGCATCACTATTGATTGTTATTTCTATGATTGATTTTGATACACAGGACGTTTATACTTCTACAACATTATTTGGAGCAGTTGCAGGAATGATATTTATAGGTATTCAGAAGTTTGTTTTTGAAGAAAACTGTTTAGGATTTATTCTTGGAGGAGTATCAGGAGTATTAATTATAGGAACTATAGTGTTTGTTACAAGAGGAATGGGTGAAGGCGATATTGAAATAGCAGGAGTCTGTGGTTTGTTCTTAGGACTAAAAGGTATTTTGTTAGCACTATTTATAGCTGTTATATTAGGTGGAATAGTGGGAATATTTATCCTTTTGTTAAAGCTAAAAAATGCTAAGGATAGAATAGCATTTGGACCATTTATAGCTATTGGGGCTATGATATCTGCTCTTTATGGAAATGAGATAATAAATGCGTATTTAAGATTATTAGTTTAAGAAACATAATGATAAATTTTTGATATGGGGAGGCTGAGCTTATTATGGCTATTGAAAAAAGAAGATTGGGAAATATTCTTGTTAATGCTGGAAAAATAACAAGCTTTCAGCTGCAAGAAGCATTAAAAACTCAAAAATCACTGGGAAAAAAATTAGGTGAAATTCTTGTAGATAGCAATATTATAACTGAAGATGACATAATAGAAGCTATAGAACAGCAAACAGGAATTAAACGAGTTGATTTAAATACCATAGATTTTAATAGAAAAGCCATCAGTTTAATTCCAGAAAATCTATGCAAGAAGTATACACTTATACCATTCAATTTTGAGAATAATAAAATTCAAGTTACTTTAGAAGACCCATTAAATATATTTGCAATTGATGATTTAGCAATATCTACAGGATTTGAAATTGAATCATTTATTTCTAGAAAAGATGATATTAAAAAGTATATAGGGATTTATTATAGTACTCAGCAAGTAGATAATGCAGTAATTGAATTATCTAAGGAAAGTACAAAAGCATTAAAGAGTTCCAAAGAAGCTTTTGAATTAACTAGTGATGTAAATAGTGCACCTGTTGTAAAAATGGTTGATTATTTATTTAAAAATTCAGTTGAACTTAAAGCATCTGATATACATATAGAGCCATTTGAAAATGAAATAAGAATAAGATATAGAATTGATGGAAAACTTAGAACTATTAATAAATTAGGAATAGAAAGTCTTGCTCCATTAGTTACAAGAATAAAAATAATGGCAGGTCTAAATATTGCAGAAAAAAGAATACCACAAGATGGAAAGATAATGATAAAGATTAACGATAAGGAAATTGATCTTAGAATATCGGTTCTTCCAGTAGCTTTTGGAGAAAAGATTGTTATAAGAATCTTAAACAAGGGAAGTGGAGTAATTAGAAAAGAAGACCTTGGTATGGATAAAGAAAATATAGATAAGATAAATAGAATAATTTCGAATCCACATGGGATAATTCTTGTTACAGGACCTACGGGAAGTGGTAAGTCGACAACCTTATACTCTGTGTTAAGTGAGCTAAATTCTAGTGAATTAAATATTATTACAGTTGAAGATCCTGTTGAATTTACAATGAATGGAGTAAACCAGGTGAATGTAAATGAAAAAGCAGGACTAACATTTGCAAGTGGTCTTAGAAGTATATTAAGACAGGACCCTGATATAGTAATGATTGGGGAAATAAGAGATGAGGAAACAGCAGAAATAGCAATAAGAGCAGCCATAACAGGACATTTAGTTTTAAGTACTCTTCATACAAATGATGCACCTTCATCAATAGCAAGACTTATAGATATGGGAGTAAAACCTTATCTTGTATCTACATCAGTTGTAGGAGTAATTGCACAAAGACTTGTTAGAAAAATATGTGATCACTGTAAAACACCATATGAAGCAAGTGATTATGAAAAAAAGGTTTTAGGACAAACTGTTCATAACAAATTAACTTTATATAAGGGCTGTGGATGTGGATACTGCCAAGAAACAGGATATACAGGAAGAGTTGGTGTATACGAAATAATGGAAGTAACAAGAAAACATAGACAAGCTATAGATGATGAAGCAACTTCAGATAAATTAAGAGATATAGCAATTTCAAATGGAATGAATACATTAGAAATGGAGTGTAAGAAACTTGTTTTACAAGGTATCACTACATTAGATGAATTTGGGGCAATAACAACTTCAGAAATTGTAGATTAGCAATATGTGATTTATTAAAAATATTATTTAAATTTTTAATATAAGGAGGACAGCATGGCAAAATTCAAATATAGAGTAATGAATTCTGATGGTGAAAAGATTAATGGAACTCATGAAGCTAACTCAAGAGAAGAAGTTATTGATTTTATTTCAGGAAATGGATACTATCCTCTGTTAG
>JAEWQX010000019.1 GCA_023399035.1 Bacillota bacterium
CAGAAGGAACTACAGCTTGTAAGTTCTGGGGATTAGGATCAGATGGTACTGTTGGTGCTAACAAGAGTGCTATCAAGATTATCGGTGACCATACAGACATGTATGCTCAAGGATACTTCTTCTATGATTCTAAGAAATCAGGTGGTATCACTGTATCTCACTTAAGATTTGGTAAGAAGGCAATCAAGTCTCCATACTTAATTAACAAAGCAGATTTCGTATCTTGTTCAAATCAATCATACATTCATAAATACAATGTATTAGATGGATTAAAACCAGGTTCAACTTTCTTATTAAATACTATCTGGAATGCAGAAGATTTAGAAAGAGAATTACCTGCTTCATATAAGAGATTCATAGCTAACAACAACATTAAGTTCTACACTATAAATGCTGTAGCTATCGCTCAAGAAATCGGTCTTGGTGGAAGAATCAATATGATCATGCAATCTGCATTCTTCAAATTAGCTAACATAATTCCACTAGAAGATGCTATTAAATACTTAAAGGATGCTGTTGTAACTTCTTACGGTAAGAAGGGTGAAAAAGTAGTTAACATGAACAACGCAGCAATCGATAAGGGTGTTGAAGCAATTGTTGAAGTTAACATTCCAGAAGCTTGGAAAACAGCTCAAGACGAAGAAGCAGCTCCAATCAAAGGTGCTACTAAGTTCGTTAAAGATATCGTTATTCCAATGAATAGATTAGAAGGAGACAGCCTTCCTGTATCTGCATTTGCTGGTATGGAAGATGGTACATTTGAAGCTGGTACTGCTGCTTTCGAAAAGAGAGGAATTGCAGTTAATGTTCCTGAATGGGATTCAGCTAAATGTATCCAATGTAACCAATGTTCATTAGTATGCCCACATGCAGCTATCAGACCAATCTTAGTTAACGAAGATGAAAAGGCTAAAGCACCTGCATCTGCTAAGATAGTTGATGCTAGAGCATTAAAGAGCGAAGAAAAATTATATTATTCTATGGCTATAACACCACTTGACTGTTCAGGTTGTGGAAACTGTGCTCAAATCTGTCCAGCTCCAGGTAAGGCTTTAGTTATGAAACCACAAGCTTCTCAAGATGATCAAAATGAAGCATGGGATTACTTAGTTAACGATGTAACAGCTAAGAAAAACCCAATGAACAAGAATACAGTTAAGGGTAGCCAATTTGAACAACCATTACTTGAGTTCTCAGGAGCTTGTGCAGGTTGTGGAGAAACTCCTTATGCTAAGCTTATAACTCAATTATTTGGTGATAGAATGATGGTTGCTAATGCAACAGGATGTTCATCAATTTGGGGTGGATCAGCTCCTTCAACTCCATACACTAAGAATAAAGAAGGACACGGTCCAGCTTGGGCTAATAGTCTATTCGAAGATAATGCTGAATACGGATTAGGTATGTTCTTAGGAGTTAAGGCTCAAAGAGAAGAAATCGCTGAAATGGCAAAAGCTGCTATCGAAGCAAATGATCCAGCTAAGGCTGAATTACAAGCATGGTTAGATAACATGAATGAAGGTGCTAACACTAGAGAAATCGCATCTAACTTAGTAGCTGCTCTTGAAAAATCAGGAACAGATGCTGCTAAAGCTATCTTAGAAAAGAAAGACTACTTCGTTAAGAGATCTCAATGGATCTTCGGAGGAGACGGTTGGGCTTACGATATCGGATACGGTGGAGTTGACCACGTTCTTGCTTCAGGCGAAGATGTAAATATATTCGTATTTGATACAGAAGTTTACTCAAATACAGGTGGACAATCTTCTAAATCTACTCCAACTGCTGCGATCGCTAAGTTCGCTGCATCAGGTAAGAGAACTAAGAAGAAAGATCTTGGTATGATGGCTATGACTTACGGTTACGTATATGTAGCACAAGTTAACATGGGTGCTGATAGAAATCAAGTTCTTAAAGCAATAGCTGAAGCTGAAGCTTACCATGGACCATCATTAATCATCGGTTATGCTCCATGTATCAACCACGGTATCAGAATTGGTATGGGTAACAGCCAAGAAGAAGCTAAGAGAGCAACTGCTTGTGGATACTGGCAAATGTACAGATACAACCCAGAATTAAGAGGAACTGGAAAGAACCCATTCGTTCTTGATTCTAAGGAACCAACAGCTGACTTCAAGGAATTCTTAATGGGAGAAGTTAGATATGCTTCACTTGCTAAAGCATTCCCAGAACAAGCAGAAGCATTATTCGAAAAGACTCATGCAGATGCTATGGCTAGATTAGAAGGATACAAAAAACTTGCTAATCAACAATAATTTTAAAAAATAGAAATTTAATTAACTTAATTTGCGCGAAGTTTAGTTAGATAGATCCCTTCTGTAGAAGAAATTCTCCAGAAGGGATCTTTTTGTTTTAACTTAATTATATGAACTTTGCTGAAAACAGTATCAGTTTAACATGTTTAATTATGAAAATCATTTGAGATTATATATCTAAAGCTTTTTTATAAATAAATGTTGTTATGATTATATAGCGAAAAATTGTAAAGTACTTTTTGCGGACAAGCAAGATGAATAAATGTAAAGTTTTTAGAATTATATTTGTGGCTGAATCAGCAGTGTCGTTTTAGTATTATTTTTGCTGTGACTGTTATACAGTGACATTTTACTATAAAAGTTTTCAGTATAAAAACATGTGTAGAGAAGAGTTAATATGTATATAAGAAGGAGTAATAGTAAAAGTTTGAAATGTCAATAAGAATACACATATCGTTACAAAAATAGGATATAATGCTATCATATTTTCAATATATTACAGAGTCTTGTACAGGAGAATACATAAATTGTAAACTATCAACGCATTAAGTACAGAACGAATAAATTTTTTTCTTTTTGGGGTTTTAATTTTTATGATTTAAGGGTAAAATGAATACAAGAACCAAAAGGAGGTTGAATAATGGATAAAGATTTAGAAAAGTGCGGATGCGGTTCAGACTGTGGCTGCGGAGAAAACAACCATGAATGTGGATGCGGTGGACATGATCATGATCACGATCATGGCAGCTGTGGATGTGGATGCGGAGAACACGAAAGCTTCGTTATCGATTTAGAAGATGAAAACGGAAATGTTATTACATGTCCAATAATAGATGAATTTGAATGCGAAGATAATCAATATTATTTAGCTCAAAATCCAAATGAAGATTCTGTTTACTTATTCAAATTAGTAGGGGAAGAATTAATAGTACCTGAAGAAGATGAATTTGAAAGAGTTTCAGCTTACTATCAAAACGAATTAGTAGGTGAATAATATAAACTAGGCTTTGAAAGTATATACTTTCAAAGCCTTTTTTAATTGAAAGTATCAATTGTATTTACATTGTTTGCTAATGGTGATATATTTTTAGTGTATCTGAATTGTAAAACAGGAAATAAATATGTTGTTAAATTGACATTTGTACATAGTACAGTTTCAATTGAAATATAAATACATAAGAACTTTTATATAATTGGAGGGAATAAGCAATGAATTTATCAAAGAAGGCGGGAAATATAAGTCCATCTATAACATTATCAATTACAGCAAAAGCTAATGAACTAAAGGCACAAGGTGTAGATGTAGTAAGCTTTGGTGCAGGGGAGCCAGATTTCAATACACCACAAAATATCATAAATGCAGCAATAAAAGCTATGCAGGATGGAAAAACTAAGTATACTCCAGCAGGTGGTATACTAGAATTAAAGAAAACAATCTGTAAGAAATTTAAAGATGATAATAATTTAGAATATAAACCAGACCAGATAACAATTTCTACAGGTGCTAAGCAGTGTCTTGCAAATACTTTTATGGCAATTTTAAATCCAGGAGATGAGGTTTTAATACCTGTACCATATTGGGTAAGCTATCCTGAATTAGTTAAGCTTGCAGACGGAGTTCCTGTTTTCGTAGAAACATTAAAGGAAAACAACTATAAGTATACAATTGCAGACCTTGAAAAAGCTGTTTCGGATAAGACTAAAGCTATATTAATAAACAGTCCTAATAATCCAACAGGAACTATTTATAATAAGGCGGAATTAATGGAGATTGCTGAGTTTGCAAAAAAATACAACTTATTAATTATATCAGATGAAATATATGAAAAGTTAATATATGATGGTGAAAAGCATATAAGTATTGCTTCATTGAGCCAGGATGCATTTGAAAGAACTATTGTTATAAATGGAGTATCAAAGACATATGCTATGACAGGATGGAGGCTTGGATATGTTGCAGCTTCTAAGGAAATAACAAAGCTTATGACAAGTATCCAAAGTCATATGACATCTAATGTAAATACAATAACTCAATATGCAACTATAGAAGCATTAAATGGACCAGTAGAAGATTTAAAAAATATGGTGAAGGAATTCGAAAGAAGAAGAAACTTCATGGTAGACCGATTAAGCAAGATAGATGGAGTTTCTATAATTAAGCCAAGCGGTGCATTTTATATAATGGTAAATATTTCATCATATTTTAATACTACATTTAAAGGTGAAGAAATTAAGAATTCTGTAGATTTTGCACGAGTTCTTCTTGATGAAGAAAAAGTAGCTGTTATACCGGGTGCAGGTTTTGGACTTGATGAGTATATAAGATTATCATATGCTACATCAATGGATATTATAGAAACAGGTATAGACAGAATAGCAACATTCTTAAACAAAATAAAATAATATAAATAACAGGAGGCTCACATGTAAATCCATATGTGAGCCTTTTTAATATGGTAAAAGAAAATCAGATGATAATTTTTTGTATGATTGCCTTGTTATATCTCAATTATTTTTGTAACATATAATATGGGAGTAAGAATTGGAAAAAATGTTTTATTTAATTAACCATTTATATTTGATGAAATTTGATTCTTATTAAATTAAGTTTTTATAGATAATTAATATTATACTTTTAATTGTGTAAAAATTATACTAAAATTAGACACATAAGATTATAGATGAAGGTGGCAGAATAAATTGAAAAAACTTGCTATATTTGATATAGATTATACCATTACTAGAAAAGAAACTCTTATGGAGTTGTTTAAATATTCAATAAAAAAAGATAAGAGAAATTTGAGATTTTTACCAAGGGCAGCATATTGCGGTTTTATGTATCTTATAAAATTTTATGATGAAAAAAAGGTTAAGGAAACTTTTCTTAAATTTATAGATAATATTAAAGAAAAGGATTTAGCTCTGCTTGTGAAGAATTTTTATAATGACAGGCTGAAAAATATACTTTATAAGGATGCTCTTGATA
>JAEWQX010000021.1 GCA_023399035.1 Bacillota bacterium
TTTTTTCTCATTATTCCACCTCTTTATTTAATTATACTTTCATAACTATTTCTAATAAGTAATTTTACCATAAAATGAACTAATAGTCAGTTAACCATGAAGAATGTTTACAAAAAGTTCTTCATGGTTAACATATTTTACCTTTATCCTATTTCTTTAAGTCTGAATCATCTTTCTTAGATTCATCTTTTTTTATTTCTTTTTTTATTTCTTTTTTATCTTCTATATCTTTAGATAATACACTTATATCCATCTTAGATTTCTTGAATCCAATATGAGGAATCTTTATTTTACCTAATATTTGTCGGAATCTCTTCTTCAATGTATTTTCAATCTTTTCAAATATTAAATATACTGTTGGTATTAATACTAATGTTACAAGTGTTGATACTGAAAGACCTCCAATGATTACAACTGCAAGAGGCTGCATCATATCTCCACCTTCACCAAAGGCTAATGCACTAGGTATCATACCAACAATAGTAGTCATTGTTGTCATTAATACTGGCCTTAATCTGGCTGCACATCCCTTTGCAACTATTTCTTCAAGAGTTCCTTTGACCTTTGTTTCTCTAAGCTGACCAATATAGTCAATTAAAACTATACCATTATTAACAACTATTCCAATAAGTAATATTGCTCCCAGCATACCAACAACATTTAATGTTGTTCTAGAAATTAATAATGCAAGAACTACTCCAACAAATGCAAATGGTATACTAAACATAATTATGAATGGTTTACTAAATGATTCAAATTGAGCAACCATTACCATATAAACAAGTAATATTGCAACAATCATTGCCATTGCAAGACTGCTCATTGATTCCTGCATCATTTCAGCACTACCACCAACATCAATACTATAATCTCTAGGCATATCAACTTCATTTACTGCCTGTGTTAATAACATTGATGCTTTATTAGTATCCATCCCATCAGCCTTAGCCGTAATGGAAATTGAATAATCTCCATCTGTTCTTGATATAGATTTTAATCCTTCAGCCATTGTTATATCTGCAAATGCACCTAAAGGTATCTCTTGTCCTGTTGCTGACTTAATCTTTATTTGTTTAATATCTTCTATATTATCAATACTTGATTCTTTAAATTTTAAATTAACATCATAATCATAATCATCAATTGTTACAGTAGTAGTATCTGTACCACTAATTGCTGTACGTAAAGTTGATGCTATTGATGATGTATTGATTCCATATAATGCAGCTTTTCTCTTATCTATCTTGAATTGAGCTTCTTCGTTTGAATCTGAAAGAGATGTTTCTACATTTCTAAAACCTGATAATTGTTCAACATTTGCCTTAGCTTGATTAGTTATTTCTTCCAATACATCTAAATCTGGTCCTTTGATATCTACTTGAACATCACCTGAGCCACCCATAGACATACTACTATTCTGACTAACATTTATCTCGCAATCTGGAATTTCTTTTAATCTTTCAACAACATCCTGTTCTACTTCATCTGTAGTTCTTTTTCTCTCCTTTGAAGATACCAAATCCAAGCTTATACTTGCAGTATTTGAAGAACCTGAGCTAAGTGGTGAACCCGAACCTATTTGAGTAATCATTGTCTCAATTTCTGGAATATCAGCAACTCTTTCTTCTGCCATAGATACATAATAATCACTTGGCTCTAAATCTAATCCTTCTGGTAATTTTATAGATATATTAACCATACCTTCATCACCACTAGACATAAAGTCCATACCTATTGCGCCTGTTGCTATGATACCCATCGATCCAATAAACATTCCTATACTTATCAATACAACTATTAATTTATGTTTTAAAGCCAAAACTATAAGATTTTTATAAAATTCGCTTATTTTATCAAAAATAGGTGCTGGCTTTTCTTCCATCTTTGCTCCATTCTTTCCACCACTTAACTTGGCAAATATACTTGGAACAAGCGTAACTGCAACTATAAGTGATAAAGTTAATGCAAAAATAAGGGTTTTAGCTAATGAGCCAAACATTATTTTTGTAAATCCTTCTGTAAATAATATTGGCAGGAATATGGCTACTGTTGTTAAAGTTGATGCTAATACTGCTGTTGACACTGTATTAGTTCCTTGAATTGCTGCATCTTCTATTGACAAATCAGGATTTTTTCTATATTTAAATATATTCTCTATAACAACTGTAGCATTATCAACAACCATACCTACTGCAATTACAAGTGAACTTAATGTAACCATGTTTAATGTTTCACCTGTAAAATAAAGTAATGCTATGGCACCAACTATTGATGTAGGTATAGAAACTGCAACAACAAATGATGCTCTTCCACTCTTTAAGAAAAGTAATATTACTCCGAATGCTATTACAGCACTTAACGCTAAATTCTTCATTACGTCTTTTATAGAATCACTTATATATTCACTTGTATCATTAACAACCTTTAAATTAAATTGTGGGTTTTCTTTATTAAGTTCTTCTATTTGTTTGTTAACTTCCTTCATAACTTGTACAGTATTTGCATCCTGTTGTTTTTGAATGCTCATAACTAAGCTATCTTGACCATTATATCTGTATATAGTATCCTTATCTACTACACCATATTCAACTGTACAAATTTTATCTAAACTTATAGTTTCACCATTAGATGTAGGGATCTGAATTGCTTTAATATCTTCTAAAGATTCTACCTTATCTACACTTCTAATTACAATTTTATCTTCACCTTGAGTTATAGAACCATATGGATAACTCTTGTTTGTAGCTGATAAAAGTCCTTTAATTGTATCTAGAGTAACTCCATAACTAGAAAGAACTGCAGGATCAGCGATTACATTTATCTGAGTCTTATCTCCACCATTGATATCTGCTGACGTAGTACCATCTACTGCTTCAAGTTTAACTTGTACTGTTTCTTCTGCATATTTCATAATATCATCTGCAGTACCTTCACCAGTTACAACTACTTGAGCAATAGCCTGTGCATTCATATCCATCTTTAAAATACTAGGATTATCCACATCATCAGGTAATGTCATTTTTACAGTATCTACTTTACTTCTGATGTCATTTAATTTTTCATCAACATCTACTCCATATTCAAATTGAGCAACAACTATTGAAACTCCTTCACTGGATTGTGATACTGTTGTTTTAACATTTGAAATAGATGAAAGACTTTTTTCAATAGGTTCTGATATCTGATCATCAATATCCTCTGGACCAGCTCCTGACCATTGTGTCATTACCAATGCAACTGGTACATCTATATCAGGCATTAAGTTAGCTGGCATTTTACTATATCCAATTCCACCAAACATCAATACTACTAAGAATACCATTATTATAGTAAGAGGACGTTTGACTGAAGTTCCTGTTACACCCATTATTTTAGTCCTCCTTTACTACAGGAAATAGCTTTGTATCTTCAGATATCAGCGATAATCCTCCAATAACAACTGTATCATCTGCATCTACTCCACTCTTTATTTCTACTGTACTAGCTGTCTCAATTCCTGTTGTTATCTCTTTTTTAACAGCTCTGTTGTCATCACCTACTATGTAAACATACTTAACTCCATCTTCTTCTAAGATAGATTTCTTTGGCACTGTAATGACATTATCTTGTTTTTCTATACTTACTTCTACTTCTGCTGACATACCAGCCTTAAATTGCCCATCTGAGTTATCTACAAGAACCTCAACCTTATATAATGAACTTGAAGAATCAGCAACTTCTGGTACATTATTTACAGTTCCTTCTACTGTTTGTCCATCTATTATTACATTAACTGTCTGGCCTTCTGTAAACTTTCCTATATCAGCTTGTGTAATATTAAGATCAATCTGTAAAATACCAGTACTTGAAATAACAAATGCTGGCTGTCCTTGACTTGCCATTTCATTCACATCAAAATTCTTTGCAGTAATTACACCATCAACTGGCGATTTTAATGTAAGCTTATCTCTATTGCTTAATGCTGTCTCTAAACCAACTTGAGCCTGCTCTATGGCAGCCTTTGCTTGTTCTCTATTTCCTACCCCTGTATCGTATGATTTTTGAGCTGCATCTAAACTTGCCTGTGCCTGTTCAACACTTTTCTGAGATTGTTCTAATCCTGCCTGGGCTTGTTTATAAGCATCTTCTGAAACTGCTCCTGCATCATAAAGTTGAGCTGTATTATCATATTGTCTTTTTGTTTCTTCATATCCAGATAAAGCTTTATCATAAGCAACCTTTGCATTAGCAAGTCCACTCTCTAATTGATTCTGTGAATTTGCTACTGTTACATCACTATCATTATAAGCTGCTTGCGCTGAATTAACTGCTGCCTGGGCTGTTTTTATATTATTTTCAATATCTGTACCTTTTATTCTCAATAAAGTTTGTCCCTTTGTAACTTTATCTCCAAGCTGTACATTCATTTCCTCGATAGTTCCACCCATTTCAACTGTAACAGCTGTTTCATTCTTTATTTTAGTTGTCCCTGAAAATGTATTAGTATTTTCAATATCTCCGCCTTTAGCTGCTTGAACTGAAACTGCAATAGCCTTTTCTTCCTGAACGGGTTCTGCTTTTCCACAACCTATTAACGAAATTGTGCTAACTGCTAATAATAATGCTATTAAATATTTCTTCATTTTTTCCTCCTTAATTTTAATTTACTATAACTTCAGATGAATTTAATAATATACTATAGAAAATGCCTCATATAACTATAATAATAATTATTATAGTTATAAAAATGTTCCTTTTTCTTATTGTTTTCTTAATTTAAACTTAAATATTTGGATTTTTTTCTTTATTTATATTATATAAATAAAATTATCCAACTTAATTCAAATTTACTAATTGCATTTAATTATAAATTCATAACTATTCTAAGTCAATAACTTTTTTCTTGTTTAAAATTTGTTTTTAAGCTATAATATTTATTAAAATTTACAATAGGAAAGGAAACTAAAAATGAGTCATTCCAAGCTTTCTAAAACAACTGATATGTTATTAGATTTTTTATTATTAGTTAGAGATGGTTTATTTATAAACAATGATTTTATGAAAAATTTCCCTCTAAATTCACATGAATTTCAGGAAAAAATATGCTCTATATCAATGCCTCCATCTCATATAAACGTTATTTTATATTTATCAAAAGTTAAATCATCTCCTATATCGCAAATTGCTAAAAATTTAAATATATCAAAATCAAATATGACTCCTATAATTGATAAACTTATCGATATGGAATTAGTAAATAGATATACTGATAATAAAGATAGGAGAATTTTACGTGTAGAATTAACACCTAAAGCTCTAGAAATATTTAAATATCTTGAATCTGCTGCAAAAGATTCTATAAAAAGTAAGATTTCTATATTATCAGCTGAAGATTTAGATGATCTTTCAACTTCTCTATATACCCTATCAGCTATATTAAAAAAATTAAAATAAAAACATACTTAACTTTCCCATGAAAGATAAATTTTCGCAAAATTATTAAAAAAATATTATATAATTCTGTTCGTTTTATCTATGAAAGTATATTATAAATACAAAAAGCAGCATGAATAATATAATTCATACTGCTTTTTGTATTTATAATTCAATTTCTAATTCTACACCATAATGATCAGAAACAACCTTTTTATTTTTACCATTAAATATTATATTTGCTTTCTTAACTTGTAACGATTTATTACTTAAAACCAGGTCTAATCTAAGCTTTTCTCTATTTTCATCCCAACCATCAATCTTTCCTTTTACTGTAGCACTGCATTCATCTTCTGTGCTTTCAGCATTCAAGTATAAATCATTCAAACTTTTACTTATCAAATAATCGTATCCTTCATTTCTTATAAAAGCATTATTATTAAAGTCACCCATATAAATTGCAATTTTACTATTATCCATTGTATTTAGCAATTTATCTGCTTGATACTTAAATGGTTCTTCCTCATCATTCCACCAGCCAAGGTGACATGAATAAAAATCTATTTGTTTATCAGCAATCTCTATTGAACTTTTAATAATCTTTCTAGTTTTCCAGTAAGTTCTGTCTTCTCCCTTAGTGATGAAAAATGATTCATTATTTATAAACTTATGTCGAGTCATTATAGCCAATCCCTCTTCATAAACATCATAACCTATATGAGAGAAATCCCAATAAAATTCATAGTTACTTTCAGAAAGTTCTTCTAGTTCTTTTTTTAATAAAACTGCAAAGTTATCTTCCTTTATATTTCCCTCTAAAGTTTTACTATCTATAGATTGACTTATCTCCTGAAGAGCTATAACATCATAATTTTTTTCACTTATTACTTGCGCTAAATATTTAATTTTATCCAATTGATTTTCTTCCTGCCATGAATGACAATTTAAAGTTAAAAGTTTCACTTTTACTACACTCCCAAAATATCTTGTATATCAGATTTTAATACATCTGCCTTAGGTCCGTAAATTGCTTGAATTCCTTTATCTTTAATAACTAATCCCATTGCCCCATTCTGTTTCCAATCCTTTTCCTCTGCAACCAAAGACTTATCTTTAACAGTAACTCTTAAACGAGTCATACATGCATCAACATCTACAATGTTTTCTCTTTCTCCTAATAATGAAATTATCTTTACAGCTAAATCATTTCCTGAAGTCTTTGTAACTGCTGCTTCTGAAGATGATTCATCTTCGTCTTCTATATAATTTCCTCTACGTCCTGGAGTTGCTAAATTTAACTTTTTAATTAATAAATTAAATACAGAGTAATATAAACCAAAGAATATAACTCCACAAATTAGAAAATGAACTACATCCATTATTATACCTGCTTTTGCAAACATAGGTATACGAGTTAAGAATTCAATAAATCCAAAAGCCTGAATTCTTACATTTATTAAATCTGCAACTGCAAAACCAATACCAGTCATAACTGCATACACACCATATAAAACAGGTGATACAAACATAAACATAAATTCAAGTGGTTCTGTGACTCCTGTTAAGAATACTGCAATACCTGCTGAAAAAAACATTGATTTATATTTTTTCTTCTTGTCTTCATCTACATTTTTATACATTGCTAATGCTGCACCTATTAATGAAGCACTTGAAAGTACAACTTGGCCAAACTTAAATCTTGCTGGTGTAACAGTAGCTAATAAATTATTATATGCTTCCATATCGCCTGCATTTTTTAAGTTAATTAAATCTGATACCCATGCATACCACAATGGATCTTGACCTGCTATAACATTTCCAGCATTAGATCCTGTTAAAACAGTATATACTCCACCTAATTCTGTATAGTTTACTGGAATTGTAAGCATATGATGTAATCCAAATGGTAGTAGTAAACGTTCCAAGCATCCATAAATAAATGGTGATAAAATTGGTGCTGTATCTTTAGATTCTGCAAGCCACATACCAAAAGCATTTAATGCTGATTGAGCAAATGGCCATATAATTGAAAGAATTATTGCTGAAACAACTGAACCTACAATAACAACGAAAGGTACAAAACGTTTTCCATTAAAGAATGATAGAGCATCTGGAAGCTTATCAAAATTATAATATTTATTATATAATGAAGCTCCTAAGAAACCTGAAATAATACCAATAAACACCCCCATATTTAAAGCTGGGTTTCCAAGAATAGATGTAAAGTAATCTGCAACAATTAATTTTTGTCCGAATAAAGATGTAACTGTAGCATTTGGATCAGCAAGCATATCTGAAGAAACTCCAAATATTGATCCCGTAGTAAGGTTTATAAGAATAAATGCAATAAGCGCTGCAAATGCTCCGCCTGCACGTTCTTTAGCCCAAGATCCACCAATTGCTACTGCAAATAAAATATGCAAGTTACCAATAATTCCCCATCCTAATTGTTCTACAACGTTTGCAATTGTATGTAAAAGAGAAATATCTCCACACATACCAATTAATTTTCCAATACAGATCATAAGACCAGCTGCTGGCATTACTGCAACAACCACCATTAAAGCCTTACCAAATTTCTGCCAGAACTCAAACGAAAATAATTTACCTTTTGTCTTCCCCATAATATTTTCCCTCCATTTTCCATTACATCGTATACATTTATTTGTTTTGATTAGGCTTCATTCAATTTAAATGAAGCCTGATCATTTGAGCTTTAGACTATATAAGTCCTAATCTTTAGATTATTTAGTTATTTATTTTATATAATCTACATTCCCAAGGTTTTAAATCAAATTTATTTATTGGAGAATGTTTATTTACTTCATAATTTGAAATTAACATATTTTCAAAATCAAGCTTAACAGAAGAATAGTCATATTCAACAATTTGATCTGATAAATTACAGATTATAATATATTTATCTTCTTCATGAATTCTCATATATGAATAAATCTGCTCATGATCTTTTAGTATAAGTTCATACTTACCATAAATTAAAGCTTCATTTGATTTTCTTAATTCTATTAATTTCTTATAAAAATTCAATATTGAATTTTTATCTTTTAATTCATCTTCAACATTTATTTCTGTATAGTTTTCATTTACTCCAATCCAAGGTTTTGCCTCTGAAAAACCTGCATATTTTGAGTTGTTCCATTGCATAGGTGTACGTGCATTATCCCTTGATATATTCCAAACATGCTGTAATGCGTCTTCAGTTGAAGTTCCATTTGCAATTAATTCATTATATATGTTTATACTTTTAACATCATCATAATCATTAATCGAATGGAATTTAACATTTGTCATACCAATTTCCTGACCTTGATATATAAATGGTGTTCCTTGCTGCATGAAATACATCAATGCAAAAGCTTTTGCACACTCTGATCTATATTCATTATCATTTCCAAGAGTAGATATAACACGTGATATATCATGATTTTCAACAAAAAGAGCATTCCATCCTATACCATATAAACTATCCTGCCATTTGCTTAAAGCCTGTTTAAGCTTTACTATCTTTGATATTCCATCATTATCATTTGAATCCCATAAATCAAGATGTTCAAATTGAAATACCATATTAAAGCTTCCATGTTCTTCTCCAACCCATAGATCAGCATCCACATCAGCTTTTACTCCATTAGCTTCTCCAACAGTCATAATATCATATTTAGAAAATGTCTCTCTTTTTAGTTCATTTAAGAACATATGAATTCCCTTATAGTTCATATGTTTATCAAATGATTCAACATAATCCTTGTTTTCTGGATTCGGAAGATCTTCAAATGTTTGATCTTTCTTAATATGACTTATTGCATCTACTCTGAATCCATCAATTCCTTTATCAAGCCACCAGTTTATCATATCATACACAGCTTTTCTAAGTTCAGGGTTTTCCCAATTTAAATCCGGCTGTTTTTTAGTGAATAAGTGAAGATAATATTCATCAGTTATTTCATCATGCTCCCATGCTGATCCTTTGAAGATGCTCTCCCAGTTATTAGGTTCTGCACCATTTTTACCTTCTTTCCATATATACCAGTCTCTCTTAGGGTTATTTTTTGAAGATCTTGATTCAATGAACCATTTATGTTCATCGCTTGTATGATTAACAACTAGATCAATTATTAATTTCATACCTCTGTTATGAACTTCTCTTAATAATTCATCAAAATCTTCCATTGTTCCAAAATCTTCTGTTATAGCTTGATAATCGCTTATATCATAACCATTATCATCATTAGGCGATTTATACATTGGACATATCCATATAACATCTATTCCTAAATCCTTTAAATAATCAAGCTTAGATATAATTCCTTTTAAATCTCCAATACCATCATTATTGGAATCTTTAAAACTTCTAGGATAAATCTGATATCCTACTGCTTCTTTCCACCAAATCTTATTCATACGTTCTCCTTT
>JAEWQX010000023.1 GCA_023399035.1 Bacillota bacterium
TGGTAATACAGCTGAAGTCTACAATATTGAATTGGAAAATTCTATTATTGCAATTAACGGAAAAGCTTATCAAGGTAAAGTAAAGAGTATACAAATAGATAAAGATATTGTTAAGGAAGCTCAAAAAATAACAGATTCACACAACTATAATAAATTTAGTTCTATAGCCTTTAATATTGTATTAACAGATAAAAAAGGATTTAGTGGGCAAGTTGATTATCCTATTAATTTTACTGTCGCTTTTAGAAATAAGGGAAGATAATCAATTATAAAAAATAAATAGTATTTATATATTGGGGGGAATTAGATGGGTAAAACTACAAATAAAAAGTTAATAATATTTATGATAATGATATTTTGTATGTTTATATCTTTTTATAGTTATAGAGTAAATGCTAATCAAAGTAATAATATAATACAATATGATCCAGATTTGATAAAAATACTAGAAATACAGCCTGGAAATAAATTTTACTTAGGTGATGCTAGGTATGATTCAACAATTGGAGAACTTTCACAACAGAACGTAATTGCTACAAATGGGGAATCAAAAAGGGTAGCTATTACACATATGCCAATGACTCAATTTATTAGTATGGTTGATGAGTTAAATGGTCAGTATGACGTTGTGGTGCTGGGAAGAAGAATTGATGGATTAGAACAAAAATATTCTGGAGATACTGCATTAGGAACTCAGTATAGGGATTATACTAATCCGACAACTCAAAAGAAGGGATATTTACCGCAATTATGGTGGGGACAGACGGAAGCTCATAAAAATAATGTACAAAATGATATTTCTGTAATAGATGGAGCTAAAATGACAGAATATTATGCGGAAAATGATATAACAGATAAAAGAGCAAAAGAAATTATAAAAATGATACAAAACGATCAATTAGTTTATGTGGATTATGATATTTATCCAAGTAAGAAACCTAATAAAAGTACAGATGGAGTAGCTAATGCCAGTGCATATAAGGAGATTAATGAAACAAAATTATATAAAACTTTTGACACGGATAATTTTGATTATCCAATTTGGGTTTCAGATTCAGTGGAAAATAGAGAATACAATACATGGAAGCAGAAAATTAAGCTTAAATCATTAAGTAGTTATAATAACAATAGTTTTTTGAAAGAAATTGTTGACGATTATATTAATAATTCAAGTGATAATAAAAGACCTAAAATAAAACAACTTAAAACACCTAAAAGTGATGAAAAAGTAGTGAAAAGGGTGAAAAGAAAAATAGGGATATGGATTATACTATTACTATGGGACAAAATGGTCACTTTAAATTAAAACTATATTTAGATATAAATGGTGATGGATTATTTAAAGAAAATGAATTATCAGTGACTAAAGAATTTGATTCAGATTCAGATAATTATGAGTATAGTTTTAGATATACTCTTAATAATGATTTTGTTGGATATCTTGATTGGAAAATAGAAGTGATATCTTATGAAGATAAGAATAAAGAGATTAAAACTAATTTGTTTGGAAGTTCACAATACAAAGCATTAAATGAAAAAAAGCATATTAAAGTATTGCAAATAAAACCAAATGCAGATTATGTCAAGTTAGAAGGGAATAGTGCATTTGAAAATATATTAAATGATAACTGTGTTGTTAATGATTATACGATAGAAGTTAATACCAAAACTATAAAAGAAGTCAATGAAGAAATGAACAAAGAAAAGAAAGATCGAAAATGGCAAATAAATGGTGACTATGACATGGTTATTATAGGATTTGGTGATGGGTTTGGTGTGTATAGTGACGTTTATGAAGATTTTAATGATTCTGCAATTAATGAGTTAAAAGAATTTATTAAAACGGGTCAGAGTGTGATGTTTACACATGATACTATGGCTCCAGTATTTGCGTATGAATCAATATTAGATTCAAATAACAATAAAATAATTACAGGTTCGCAAAACCTTACTAGAAATTTTAGAGATTATATTGGACAATCTAGATATAGAGATATTTATAGATCAAAAGATATTAATAATATAAATGGGAAAATTGATTTGACTGATGGAGATGGTAAAATAAATGACTTTGATGAGATTGACTTAGTAAATAATAAAATAATACCACATGATGATTATCCAGATTCAGCAGCATATTCAGTAGGAACAACACTACAGAATAATAGATGGGAAAGCGAGATAACAAAAGTAAGTAAAATAAATAAAGCGCAGATAAATCAATATCCATTTGAACTTAATGATGAAATAAATGTTTTAAGTACTCATACACAATGGTTTCAATTAAACCTAGAAGATGAAGATGTTGTTCCATGGTTTAATTTAAAAAGTAATAGTAATAAGTTTGATAATCTAGATTCAAGAAATAATTATTACACGTATTCAAAGGGAAATATTACTTACTGTGGAACTGGGCATATATATGGGTCATCAGATTTTACAAATGAAGAAATGAAATTATTTATTAATACAATAGTAAAAGCAGAAAGAGGTTCGAATCATAAACCAGATATAATATGTAGTATGAATCCTTTAAACAAAGGAGAAAACCACGCAGAATATAATAAAGATTATTATTTTTCAGTTGATTCAAGTGATTATGATTACGATATGGTAAAAATGCATATAACTATAGATGGTCAAGAGATAAGTGATGATAACATTATTTCAGACATAGAGATAAGAAATGAAGAGGGTAAAAAGAATTTTGATATTAATACATTGGATAGTTATAGAAAAAGTATAAAATTCAGGATACCAGCAGAGAAACTTAGAAAAAGTTTCAATAACAAATCCAATATATCTATAAAAATTGATGCAGTAGATATTAAGGGAGCAAAAAGTGAAGAGAAAGAATATATTCTTGTTCCTATTGAAACATCTTCATCGATTATAGAAGCAAAACTAGAATCATCAACTCCTAATCCAACTGAAAGTAAGAATAACATTACAGTAAAATATAAAATTACTCCAAATGACTATTACTATTATAAAAATAATGAAGATAAGCCTATAGATGAAGCTATACTATTAGTTGACTTATCAGCTAAAATGAA
>JAEWQX010000170.1 GCA_023399035.1 Bacillota bacterium
AGTCTTTTTTCAATTTCAGATTTTATTATCAGAGGTTCATCAATCCATCTTCTTAATGTTCTTCCTCCCATGCTTGTTGCACTCTTGTCAAGAACCCATAAAAGTGAACCTTTCTTAGTCTTTTCCCTTATGCTTTCAGTAAGCTCAAGATTACGTCTTGAATTGCTGTCGATTGTCATATAATTTATGATTTCATACTGTTCTAAAAGGTTGATATTTGTAAGGCTCATCATTTGTGTTTCATTGATGTATTTTAAAAGAACCCTGCTCGTTAAATCTCTTTCTTTATCAAGTCCATCTGCTTCAAGTTCTGAAAACTGTTCTTTAAGTTCATCATATGATACAAGGAAACTTTTAAAATCCTTTTTTGTTATAAGAGCATGACTTATTCCTTTAATATCATTTATAAGACTTTCGCTGGCATTTACATCCATAAGTATTTCTTTGGGATTAACCTTTGCAATTTCATCTAAAAGACTCATTCTTATGTTTTTAAATGATGTAGTCTTAAATTCACCAGTACTTATATCTGAAGTTGCTATACCGATTTTATCTTCATTTTCTATTACAGCCATTAAATATGTATTATCATTTTCCAAGTTTGTATTTGAATCTACAAAAGTTCCAGGAGTGATAATCTTAATAACTCCTCTTTTGACAATTCCCTTAGTCTGCTTTGGATCTTCAAGCTGCTCACAGATTGCAACCTTGTATCCTTTATTTATAAGCCTTGGAATATATGCAGCAGCTGCATGATGTGGAATACCGCACATTGGTGCTCTTTCTTCAAGTCCGCAGTTCTTTCCTGTAAGCACCAGCTCTAATTCTCTAGATACTGTAACTGCATCATCAAAAAACATTTCATAAAAGTCACCTAATCTATAAAACAGGATACAGTCACTATACTGTTCCTTAGTCTTCATATATTCAGCCATCATTGGCGTTAAAGCCATAAATAACATCCTCCCTCACAATCTTATATTATAATTTGATTTTGCTAAATTCTTAACAATTTTTATATATTTTATACATATGAAGTACAAATTATAAAATAAAATTATCTATGTAATTATGCATATGACATATTATATAGAAATACGTCAAAGCCAGTATTATTTTATCACAGGGAGAGTTACTTATCAAAAGAAAAACAGCATTTGGGCAATGTTTTACTCCTTTAAATTCTGTTTAAATGCTGAACTTATACAAGATAATTTAAAGGCAGTCACCTTGAAAGTAAGTATTATACATATAATTCAAAATAAAACACGAAGAATATAACAATAAGGAAATAAATATCATATACTACTAGTGTGATAGTAAGTATTAAAAGGAGAATATTAATGAGTGTGTCAAAGGAGAGGCATTTGTTTCCAGGGGGAAATACAACAAAAGGTTTTTATTCGTTTTATAATTATATTTTAACTCAGGAAGAGGCAGATAGGATCATATGCTTGAAGGGAGGACCTGGAACTGGCAAGTCATCTTTTATGAAAAAGATAGGTACACATTTTAAAACACTTGGATATACAATAGAATATCATCACTGCTCATCTGATAATAATTCACTTGATGGTGTTGTAATAAAGGAGCTTAATATAGCATTGTTAGATGGAACATCACCTCATATGGTTGATCCAGTTACCCCTGGTGCTGTAGATGAAATATTAAATTTAGGAATAGCCTTAGATTCTGAATATCTTGAAAAAAATAAGAACAAAATACTTTCAATTTGTAAAGAAATCAGTCAGAATTTTAAACGTGCATATATGTATATGGATAGTGCAAAAGCTGTACATGATGACTGGACAATGCTCAATAGCCAGGCTGTAAATAAGGTTAAGCTTTTTAGTTTTATGGACAGCTTAAAAAACAAGATATTTGACTCATCAAAGGATGGATATGGAGATGAAAGGCATTTATTCAGCACTGCATTTACTCCAGATGGAATTGTAACTTTTAACGAGGATTTATGTAAGGAATGTACAAACCTATATGTTTTGAAAGGCGGTCCTGGTTTAAGGAAAAGCACTATATTGAAAGAACTTGGAACTGAAGCTCAGAAACGAGGCTATTATGTAGAATACTTCCACGATCCATTTATACCTGAAAGGATTGAAAATATACTAATCCATGAGCTTTCAACTGGAGTATTCACAACCAATGAAATAAGCAGAATGCATTATTCAGGCATTCAGTATAACATGAATGATATATGCAACGAGGATATGAGGGAGAAAAATGCGCCTGAAATTGATTTTGACAAATCACAGTTCGATATTCTAAACAATAAAGCATTATCCTGCATTTCAAAGTCACATGTTCTTCATGATGAGCTTGAAACTTATTATATAAGTGCTATGAATTTTGATATTGTAAATGAGTTGTATGAAGAAACAGTAAAGAAGATTTCATCATATATTAAGTGATTAAAGGCAGTATTTTTATGTTTGTATATTTATTTAAATAATGCAAATACTATATAATGCAAATAATATAAAAATAATATAAAAATAATAAAGATGTTCTCAAATACTTTTTTATTATGAGAACATCTTTATTCATCTGTTATTTTATTTTTTAATCATTATATTCATAGTTAGTAATTTCTTTTATAGTATTATCTTTGTTGACAAAAACTACTTTAGGCTTATATTCCTTAGCTTCTTTTTCTTCCATTTGAGCATAAGCAATTATTATTACTTCATCACCAGGCTGAACTAGTCTTGCTGCAGCACCATTTAAGCAGATTATGCCTGAATCCCTCTTCCCTGGGATTACATATGTTTCAAGTCTAGCACCATTATTGTTGTCTACTATTTGAACTTTTTCATTTTCAATTATTCCTGCTGCTTCCATTAATGTTTTGTCAATTGTAATGCTGCCCATATAATTAAGTTCAGCTTGTGTAACAGTTGCTCTGTGTATTTTTCCTTTTAACATTGTTAATATCATGATTTTCCTCCTAATATGTGTAGTATTAATCTTGGTTCATATATATAAATTTATAAATTGTAAAAGCTTTTATTAAACATTATCTAAATTATTTAAGTTTTAATTATATCAGCGGCTTAAGTACTGGATTTAAACTGCTCATGTTAATTTACATCATCTTGTATATTTAAAACTAAACTTCATATGTGAAGTTATCTATTAATCTTGTCTTACCTATATAAACTGCTATTGGTATTAAAATATTTCTTTCAATAGACTTAACACTTGTTAAATCTTCGCTGTCTACAATTTCAACATAATCTATTTTTGCTAGAGGTTCCTTACTTATCAGTGATATCATAGCTTCCTTGATAGTTTCAGCATTTCTTTCACCATTGTCCAGCATTACTTTAGCTGTTTTTAAGCTTCTGCTTAATACTAAAGCAGCTTTTCTTTCATCATCATTTAAATAAGTGTTTCTAGAGCTCTTAGCTAGTCCATCCTCTTCTCTTATGATTGGACATGGTATTATTTCAATATCAAAGCTTAAATCTCTTACCATTCTTTTTAAAACAGCAACCTGCTGTGCATCCTTTTCACCAAAGTAAGCTCTGTCAGGTTTAATAATATTGAAGAACTTTGTTACTACAAGGCATACTCCATCAAAATGTCCAGGTCTTTTTGCACCGCATAGCACTCCTGTCAAACCAGATACACTTACACTTGTTGATCTGTTTTCAAAATACATTTCAGAAGGTTCTGGATTGAATACAGCTGCTGCCCCTGCATTTTTGCATAATTCCATATCTTTTTCTATATTTCTTGGATAAGAATCATAATCTTCGTTTGGACCAAATTGTGTTGGATTAACAAATACACTTACTATAACTTTATCATTTTCTTCTACAGCTCTTCTTATAAGGCTTTCATGTCCTTCATGAAGTGCCCCCATAGTTGGTACATATCCAACAGTAAGCCCCTGTTTCTTCCATTCCTTTACTAAATTTCTTACTTCATCGATTTTTTTTACTAACATATTCCCCATCCTTTACTCTACAAATTAGTTACTAATATAATTTATTTAATTCGCTTTCATCAATTTTATAAGTATGCTTTTCTTCTGGGAAGCTTCCATCCTTTACTTCTTGTACATAAGAACCTATTGCTTCTTTCATTACAGAACCAATATTAGCATACTGCTTTACAAACTTAGGTACAAAATCACTAAACATTCCAAGCATATCCTGATAAACAAGTATCTGGCCGTCACATTCCTTTCCTGCACCTATACCTATTGTTGGAACAGATACAGCTTTTGTTATAAGCTCTGCAACCCTTGCTGGAATACCTTCAAGAGTGATTGCAAATACACCTGCTTCTTCTAAGGCCTTTGCATCATCAATAAGCTTCTTTGCAGCTTCTTCACTTTTCCCCTGAACTCTGAATCCTCCAAAAGCATTTATAGATTGAGGAGTTAATCCTAAATGTCCCATTACAGGAATTTGGGCATTTACTATAGCTTTAATCTGTGGAACAAACTCTGATCCTCCTTCAAGCTTTACAGCATTGGCTCCTCCTTCTTTAATGAGTCTTCCTGCATTCATGACTGCTTGTTCTACAGAGACATGATATGATAGAAATGGCATATCACTTACTATAAGAGCATTTTTAGCGCCTTTTTTTACTGCTCTTGTATGGTATATGATATCATCTACTGTAACACCAAGAGTATCTTCATCACCTTTAACAACCATTCCTAAAGAATCTCCAATCAATATACCGTTGACTCCGCTTTCATCTATGATCTTTGCCATTGAATAATCATATGCAGTAAGCATTGTTAATTTTTCTCCGTTTTCTTTGGCCTTTTGAAATGTTAATACTGTATTTTTCACTATTCTTTTCCCCCTAATAGTCTGAATATTTCTCTATATTTTTCTGATTCGTTTAATAAATTTCTTAAAGCATCTTCCTTATTAAAACAATTAATTTCACAATCTTTTTCTCTGTTTTCCTGTTCTTGTAACTTGCGCATTCCTACAAGCTTCAATAAATTAAGTGACAATGAATTATATAAACATTTATCCTCATTATTTAAAGCTTCAAGATGTTTTTTTATTGTTTCAACATCTCCTCTTGCTGCAGGACCTGTTAATGAATTAACAAATCCATTTTCTTGAATGTTTTTAATATTCCCTTCAATCAATGGAAATAATGCTTCAAATGCATCTTCTTCACTAAGTCCAAGAGTCTTCAAGTAGCCTGTACCAATATCAAGCAGTGAAAGGACCAGATTAGAAACAAAAACATTTGCAAGATGATATGTTGCACTATCTTTTAAGTCTCTTACGAAATATTTATTCCCTAGAGAGTTTAATAAAGCAATAACAGGAATATCATCATTAATTTGTGTGTTAATATCTCCTTCTATTGAAAAATATATTTTTTCTAATTCTGATATTGGAATGTTTTTATTGGAAAATGCAAACATGGGATGTATAGAAT
>JAEWQX010000236.1 GCA_023399035.1 Bacillota bacterium
ATGCAAACATGGGATGTATAGAATATATTAATGCACCAGATAATTTAGCATTAGATAAAAGCGTTGATTTTAAAGAGCCGCTTGCGTGGCATACAGATTTATTTTTTAAATCAAACTTTGAAATTTCTCTATCTACAATTGAAATGATATCGTCAGATGTTGTTATGAATAATATATCACTATCTTTAATAATTTTTTCATAATTTGTATATAACTTTGAATTTGTTATTTTTGCTGCCTCACTGGCATTATTTATATTTCTGCCATAATAGCCGCTGATTTGTATTCCTTTTTGAGTAAAGTAGCGTCCTAAATTTACGCCTACCTTCCCAGGACCTATAAACCCGATTTTTATAATGTATCACCTCCAATATTAAAGCGATACAACATCTTAATTTCAATCTCATTCACATAGATATGAGTTGTATTTATTTACTAATGAAAAAGTGTCTGGTATAGTTCTAAAAGATACTACCCAGACACATTTTAACACTGTATATTAATTTTTACAATAGTTATTGTCATGTATTGTTAATTTTTTTAATATTTTCTTGGATTTTTCAGAAGTAAAAATGAATTGTAAGGTTACCATGAATATGTGAAATCAATAGAAGCGCTGACTTTATTGATTTCCTCCTGGGTTCTTCTTATATACTTCTGGGTTGTTGCAATACTTGTGTGGTTTAAAAGCTCTTTTAATAATTCTATATCACCATCAGTTTGATTGTATACAGTCATGCTGTATAACTTACGAAAACTGTGGCTGCTTATATTTGATAATTGGAGGTAATTAGTTATGATTGAAAGCTGCTTATGAACTCCTCTTCTTTTAAGCTTTATAATGCATTCATCTGCTTTTATATTGTGTTCAATGGCATACTCATAAATTATCCCCTTCAAATTCTTGTTTATATCCCTGTATTGAAGCTTACCTGTCTTCTTTTCAATTATTTCAAGCTTATCATTTTTCAGTGTTGATGGTGTCAATTTAAGGACATCAGAAATTCTAAGCCCAAGATTTGCCTGAAGCAGAAAAGTCATTGCAAGCTGCTTGTTAGGTCTGAATTTTCTCTTTCTGCCCTCATCATAGTATTCAAAGCCATTTTTACATAAATCCATTATCTTATCATATTCCTCTTTTTCCAAAGGCCTTGCTGCTCTAGTCTGCTTATTCCTCACATCCTTTGTATTATCTGCTTTTTTAATAAAGGATGAACCTTCATATTCCCTGCCATAACCGTAGTTTTTATTACTTTTTTTATTATCTGAACTATTAAAATTAGTCATAACATTAATCATTTTTGAAGCATTTTCTAATGATAATGAACCTTTTGATAATAATTTCAATAGATTCTTAACTTTTATTATTTTTGAATCATCTATAAATTCAGCTAGTATATCTAAAGCGCTGTCTTCATCTATTTCTTTATTTTTAACTGCTAGTAAAATTTCGTCCATATGTACTCCTTTTAGCCTTGAATGCTAATAAAACTAATAAAAATCTATAATAATTTTATTATAGATTGTCCTTTCCATCAAATCTTTTTGAATGATTTACTCATGGATAAACATAAAATAACCTTTATATTCAGAATTTTTTTATATAATTTTAGCTTTTATGATTATCATATCTATAGAAATAAATCAAATAATGAAGTCAATATTGCTTTATTTTTAGTGCACAAATGATTAGTAAAAAGTGCACATTATAAAAATTCGTATTTTAAGAGTATAATAATTTAATCTTTTAATCCCTTATAAACAGAGGCTTTTGAAAAAGACAAATAAAAAAGTACTCATATTCTATATTTTGAGTACTTTTTTAAATCCGCTTAAAGCATCCAAATTTTTATCAATATTTTACACTGGATATTATGTTATATAATAACATATATAGATAATTAATACACATCAAATTTTAATTTAAATTGAATTTTATATAAACACAAATGTTGTATTTCTAATACAATGTTATTTTGAAATCTATTTTAAAATATAAAACCATATCTCATAATTTTATAATTATGTTATTATTATACATAGATTTTATGATTAAAAAATTAAAAAAGCAAAAATCAAAATTTTAATTTTTAAAGTTCACATTTTAAAATTAAAACAGAGGGAGAGGCAACAGTTTAAGAATAGTATTTTCAAATCATTTAACAATTATTGTTAATTTAGTGGTTGAATTCTCATAAAAGATCAATAATAGCAAAAAAACAAGATATCAATACGATATCTTGTTTAAATATAGAATTATATTTACTGTTAAAGCATAAAACTCTAAATATCCGAAAGTTCAATTCCTACTTTTGCTTTAATTCCTTCTGTGATTGATTTACTGTAACTCATAGCATCAACTTCCTCATTATATCTTATGTTAGGAAGCTTCATTACAAATTCACATCCATTATTTATTTCTTCATTAAGATAGATTTCCCCGCCATGAGAATCAACTATAAATTTTACAATAGATAAACCAATTCCGCTCCCTTCAACATTTCTTCTAAAGGATTTGTCTACCTGTACAAATCTTTCAAATATTCTTTTTCTGAATTCTTCTGGAATACCTATACCAACATCACGCACTTTTACAGTTAAATATTCATCATCTTTAGAGCAGCTTACTGTTATATTTCCATCCTCAGATGTAAATTTAATTGCATTTGACAGAAGATTTAATATAACTCTTTCTATATTTTCAGGATCACATTTTATTTCCAGATATTCAGTATCAGTATCGAAGATTATCTTTCTTTTCTGTGCTTTTTCACATTGTGCAATTGATAATGTAACTTCTTCTATAATATTTATAATATCGCAGTTCATAAAATTCATTTTAAAGCAGCCTGATTCAAATTTGCTTGCATCTATTATGTTGTTTATAAGCCTAAGCATCCTGGAACAGTTTTCAGATATTGTCTTTTCATATTTATTATAGTATTTAAATAAAATATCCTTATTATTTTTTTTAGATTCTAATAATTGAAATGAACAATTTAAAATATTTAGTGGTGTTCTCAATTCGTGAGATATATTAGCAAAAAACTGAGTTCTAAGCTCTTCTTCCTGTCTTAATTTTTCCATTTCCATCTTCTGCGTGTTATATTGATTAACCAGTTTTCTATTTTCTTTTGTTCTTATTATAATTTCCCAAAACATGCTTATAACAATTATTGCAAATCCAATTGCTAATATAACCCTATTAAGGATATACATTATACTTTTACTAGGATATAAGGATGATATAAGGAGTATCCTGCTTAAAAACATGACCTCAGTACCTAAAAATGTAATAAGATAATTTATATTTTGTTTATACACATATTGAACGCAGAATCCTATAAGTGCTACAAAGGTCGCAGTGTTTACACAAAGCTTTATTATTCTAATAATATTTATATATGAATTAAGTACATTATTTTCCATAAACCATGTATCCAGGCATATACATCCAAATGTTATGGCCATAGATAGTAGTATAGCAATTATCTTATTCTCATGCAGATATTTATTTATAATGTTATTTTCAAAAAATGTAAGCAGTATTATTAAAGTTCTAAACATAGAAGCTAGTCCCACAAATACCTTATTTATATCCATAAGATAAAACACATCGACTTCCATTATCATTAATGTCATAACTAAAAACTCAAAATAAATTGATATGTACATAAGACAAAACATGTGAAAGTAATCATCATCATATAAATATGAATAGAGAAAAAAGCTGAAAATAGAAATAGCTCCAATTATTAAATTTATTCCAACAATATCTTTGACTATTCTCAATTCATAAAAATGGGTATTATTTGCTATGAATATATTGATTTTAAAAAGTATAAAAAAACTTGCTATATTCAAAAATACAATAAAAAGGACTCTGTTTCTATTTGTTTTTTTAATCACCTCAGATAACATTTTATAATCCTCCTAACTTGTTAAAAATAAATACAACTATAACATATTTTATTTTAATTATAGTATTTTAGTATTACTTCAATATTATAACACCAATGAGAATAAAATTAAATTATTTTGTCCTTTTGTGTATTTAAAATGTTTAATTTTCAGTATTTAAATTAATGATTTGATAAGTTAATATTATTTTTTACATATTTATGCTATCTTTATTGTACATTATATGTAATTTAACTTATATATTATGTATAATATATGTATTTCATGCAATTGTAGTTAGACATTACCACAATATTTCGTTGAAACTAAAATCCCCTAAATAATAAAACGTGATAAATGTTTACCACGTTTTATTATTTAGGGGATAATCAACACTTAAACAGCGTCTAAAATTTCTTCATGTTCTGAAACCAAAATGTTTATTCGCTTGAAATAAACATAGCCTAAAGGTAATGCTGCTGCAATCCATGCTAATGGATCCGATAGGCATATACCTGTAAATCCTATGAATTTTGGAAGAGTAAATGCAACAAGCGCTCTTGCTCCAAGTTCATAAACTCCAGCCATCATAGGTATGAAGGATTCTCCTATTCCTTGAAGTGCATTTCTATAAACAAAAATCAATCCTAACGGAATAAAGAAATATGCTGAATAATTGAATACCTGCTGTGCATAAGATAGTATTTCCTCACTTGGGCTGTCAATAAACAATCCAACAAAATATTTTCCACCAAATATAAGTACTGCTGCTGCAATTAAACTAGTTATTATGGATATCTCTGAGCATTTTCTTACACCATATTTAATACGTGTATACTGCTTAGCACCTAGGTTCTGACCGCAAAATGTAGCCATTGTAACTCCTAGTGTTATAGCAGGCTGCATAACAATCTGAAGAACTTTTGAAGCAGCTGTATATGATGCAATAACCACTGACCCAAACACATTTAAAGCACCTTGGACTATCATTATTCCAATAGCAGTTATTGAAAATTGAAGTGCCATAGGTATTCCTATCTTTAAGTGTGTAGCATACATTCTGCTTTCAACCTTAAAATCTCCTCTTTTAAGTCTTAGATTTTTATATCTCTTTATAGTGTAAATAAGACATAATAATGCAGATATACCTTGTGAAATTACAGTAGCATATGCTGCGCCACTTACTCCCATAGAAAATTTAAGTATGAATACTAAATCTAATATTATATTTAATACAGATGAGATTATAAGGAAATATAAAGGTGTCTTGCTGTCACCTAATGCCCTTAAAACACTTGAAATCATGTTATAGCTTAATACTGCAATTGTTCCAGCATATATTATATTTATATACTTTGATGAATCCTCAATTATATTAGATGGAGTATTCATCAAATTCAATAAAAATCTAGAACTGAGCATGCTTACCAATGTAATTAAGATTACTGCTGCTGCACTGAGAACTATAGAGCTCGACACTGCTTTTTTAAGGCCCTGCTCATCTTTTGCTCCAAATTTCTGTGCGATCATTATTGAAAAGCCGCTGGTCAGTCCAATAATAAATCCGTTTATCAAAAATGCCATTGAACTTGTAGTTCCAACAGCTGCTAAAGCATCAACGCCTAAGTATCTTCCTACAATAACAGTGTCAACCATGCTGTAAAACTGCTGAAATACATTACCTATAAGAAGAGGTATTGAAAAAAACATTATTAATTTTACTGGATTACCAGATGTCATATCCTTTGTCATACGTTTATTTTATCTCCTAATCAATTTGTTACCGTCATATAGAATAACATGTTTTCTGAATATAATAAAGTGAATTTTTTATATAAAATTTTAAATATTATAATGTCATTTAAGAAACAATTATCATTTTAAAATATATGCTAATAGAAAATGTATTAATTGCTATAAATAGATTTTATGAGCCAGATATATTTACTGAATCATAGTGTATATAAGATTAAATAAAGGATACTTCTGTTCACTATCAACTCTCAATTCTAAATTTTTAATTGAAATAAACTGTATCTCCGCCTTTGATTTCATATAAATTATCATTTACATTTAACCATACGCTTATAAAGTTTGGATTATAAACAAAACTTCCATCAAATGAAAACTTAAGATTATCAAAAGCCTTAAGATAGTCTACAATTTCAATATTAGTGGCATACCAGATATCATCTCTGTTTCCTACCTTCTTACAGAATCTTTCAATGATGTCCCAATTGCCATCTCTTTCAAATTCGTAGCTGTGTCCCCACACATACATCAAGCTGAGCCTGTTCTTTTTATTTATATTGATGAATTCATCACATAAATCCATTAAATTATCACATACATGCCTGCATGTACCTTTCCATTCGTAGAAATCATCAGGAATTTCAAAATTATTAGTTATGTCAACTGCCCTTGAATATTCTATTCCTATATGAGGAAGCATTCTTTTTATTTCATTATTATATGATCCATAAGGATAAGATAATCCTCTTACGGGGTATTTCATAACAGTTTCTAAGCTTTTCCTGTCTTCACTCACCTGCGTTACTGCCTGAGTTAACGGACACATATCTAAAGGTATATGATCTACAGTATGACATGATACTTCATGTCCTTTATATACCTCAGGAAATTCAGAAATATGTATTCTTCTTCCATACTTCTTTATATTTATAGAATCCTCTTCTTTATAAGTATTGGAATTTAAATGAAAAGTGCCCTTTATATTATACTTATTGAAAATCTCTATTAATCGTCTGTCATATTCTCTCCCATCATCATAGCTCATTGTCAATGCCTTTGTTTTTCCACCTTGAAAACATTTATATATAGTATTCATATACATTCCCCTTTAAATTATCTTTTAATTTAAATATAGAACTTTTATATTATTTATGCAATTATAAAAGGATAAATTTACATTGCATTATATTTAAACTTTTTTCATATGCTATTGAAATATATTTTGTACAAAAAAATAAAGCCATAGTATATAATCCCGGCTTCATTTTAATCCATAATTCTTTTTATTATTTTTATAAAGATTTATACACCCCTATATAAATCTTATCTCAATACCTATTCTCTCTCATCTCAAAATACGACAAAGCTCATATTAAGCTTTTATTAACTAAAACATTGCATTTTAATATTACCATCAGTTGAAGATTAATCCTTATCTACCTGCCATTACTCAAATAAAACATATATATTTATAAGTTTTCTACTGACCATAATTTAAATTAAGTAAATTCGTATTATATTTTTTCTCATCATATCTTTTCCTCCTACAATCCGATAATCCGCCTATAGTAAGATAAAAGCTTTTTTTAATATTTTAGCTAAAAAATCCACTCAAAAAGAGTGGATTGAAACTTCTTAAATACAAAGAATACAACTTACTCTTCGGCAACTGGCTGACATGGTCTATTTATAAACTTTAGTCCCTATAGCTTTGCGTCACTAAATTTCTCTAGGTTTGCTCATATGAAATTAATTACATGTGATTACCTATACATAATACTATATTAATCCCCAATATTCAACCTTTTTTACATAGTTTCTTAAATATTATTAATTTACTAATAATTACTATTAAGTTTTAGTGATTTATAAATTAAGTTTGGGATTATTCTTTAAAAATTTAAATTAAAAATGACTAATAAAAAATAATATTTATTGACTATAGAATTAAATGATGTTAGTATGAATAGGCAGTTAGCACAATAGTGCTTAAACTTATATTCAATTCACTTCAGCGAAAAGTTTTAATCTTCCATAAGAACATTGCTTTTGAATGTTTCAAGTCCAATCCTTTCAATGAAAAAGCTCAACTTTTCACCAGCTTCAGCATTTTCCTTATAGTAGCTTATTATATTATCCACGATTTCAAGGGCTCTTTCTTCGCTTATATCCTTAACAATAACATCTGCTACTCTTGGATTATATCCACCTGAACCGCCTGCACATACAATGAAGCCTGTCTTATCAGCTATAACCCCTATATCTTTGCTATACACGCTTCCGCATGCATTCCTGCAGCCTGCAACACCTATTTTAGTTCTGCACGGCATTTCCATCCATGTGTATTTTCTTGAAAGCTTCATTCCTGTTCCTATAGTATTAAATTTTTCCCTCTTGCAGAATCCAGCTGGACACATCTCAACATTTTTAATAGAGTTTGTACTTTTGACTGCTGGCTCCATGCCAAGGTCTTCCCAGATTGCAGGTATATCTTCTTCTTTTAAATTTGTTATAAGAATTCTCTGTCCTGATGTTATTTTTAATACAGCATCATATTTTTTGGCAACGTCTATTATTTTCTGCATGACATCAAGTGTAACAAACCCACCAGGCAGATGTGGCGTAATGCTGTATGTTCTTTTACCATCTCTTATTTTTTGTAAATTAGCATAATTCATATATGTCACCTTCTTCTCTTTCCATTCTTTCTTCTATTTTTCTTATGATATCTAAAGTTTCATTTTCTATTGCACTGCATTCATAATTCACTAATTTGCTTTTAGTATTAAATTTATTTTTAAATTCATTAAAATTTCTACCCATCATTTCTTTAATGCTGTTTAATATAGCATATATTTCCTTGTGCTGTCTTAATAAATTATCTATATTCATGGATTGTACCTCTTTGTATAATATTATAAATATATTATACATCAAGCTCAAATACACTTATGTAACAAAAGTTACAATTTTTATTAAAAATAATATTTTAAATGTGGAATACTTCTACATTTTAAATCATAATAAATAGACTGAAGGTTATATATGAAATTAGCCGCCTAAATTAATTTAGGCGGCTATATAAAATTTTGTCTACTACCTTCCAGTTGAGTCTCCAAGTATTTTTACAGTAACATCTCTTACACCCCAGTTATAGCATTCATATTCATTATCAAAATAAACGTCAATCTTATTTCCTTTGATGGCTCCTCCACAGTCAGCAGCTATAGCATAACCATAGCCTTCAACATAAACTGCTGAATAAAATGGGATAACATCAGGATCAACTGCAATTGTGCTTAAACCAAATGGCTTTCTGACACAGGAAATACCTGTTGCAGTTACTCCGCCTCCAGTATATGCAGTTGATGTGCATATAATGTCAGTATTAGAAACTGATGTAGAAGAAGTTACAGCTTGTACCTTATCATTTGCAAAAACCAAATTGCCTATTAAAAGACATATTATAGTTATTGTAAATAGTTTAAGACTTGCCTTATTAAAAATAAAACAAGAATATTTGCTGTATTTTTTTAGCATCAATTCTATTCTCCTTTTTACTTTTTTAATAACAAAATTAATTATACTACATTATGTAAAATTTGTAAACATATTCATTGCTATTTTTAGTTATTCTTCATATTAATTGGTAAAAATTGTGGCGCTTTTCATAAATTATCAAATAAAAAATAGTGTATCTTTACAAGAATTCAGAAAATATAATCCATTACTTATTCTGCTGAATGACTGCATCTACAGCACTTCATTATACTATAATAAATCATAATTTTAATATAAAAAAACACATTGGATTTAAGATTTAATCCAATGCGTTAAAATTTCGTTAATTATAAACAAGAGGTCAAATCACTCACATTTATTTTAACAGTTATTTATTATTTATCATATATAACAGAAGAAATTATACGGAAGTCCTGCTTTCTTCTATTACTTCATTATTAGGATTTGAAGGATTAATACTTTCCTTTATTCCTAAAACAACGGGTATCCATAAATTGATTCCAAATACAGCACCAAATGCACCATATAAATAAAGTTTTTTAAATAAGGTTCCTGAGAATGAAATGAATAACTCATGAAGCTCTCTTGGATTCATTATTTCAATCTGTTTCCTTGTTATTTCCTTCAAGTCTATGCTTTCAATAATTTTATGTGAATGATTTATAGCTGCTGTTAATGAGGCTTCACATATCTTATCACATATTTGTAATTTCATATCACATGTTAATATCTTATTTTCATTTTCAATAAGTATCTCTATAAGTCTATTAATAACATCATTTATGTGATTTCTAATTTCATCACATTTTAATAATTCTGTAAGCTTAACATCTAAGTATTCTTCAGTTTTAGATAAAGAAATAATATCCTTTATAGATTTACCATTTAAATATCCATTTAAGAATCTATATGATTTATCTTTAACAAGATCTGCAGGATTTAATCTGAATACTAAGTTATTTATATCCTTAGATAAGCTTTCTTCACTATAACTGCTGAATATATCTTTTATATTTAAATCATAAACTGAATTTAAAATGTTATCTGCACATATATCATTTATATAGTGACATATTTCACTGCTATTTAAAGTAATATTTTTAGAAATCTCACATGAAGATGATAAAATTTCAGATTCAAACTTATTTAATACATAGTTTATATCTTCATCAGTACAACTTTCTGCTATGGAAATCAATAAGCCATTTAAGCCGCTTTTATATCTTTCCTTTAAAGCCTCATTATTATTTAAGCTTTCAAATACAGAATTTATAAGTGAATTTACTTTATCTTCATTGATTTGTGGACATATTTCCTTAATCTTCATTTTATAAACAGAATTATCAAATCCATCTTTTATTATTGATGTTATTTCAAAAAATCTTTCACTTATAAATACAGGAAGATTCTTTTCAACCATTATATTTACTGCCCTGTCTACAATATCATCTCCGCCTGCCATTGCATAACCGATTTTTTCAAAGAAATTTAATGATTCATTTATTTTTGATTTTACACTGCGTCCTATTAATTCTTCATTGTTCAGTATGAGAACTTTAATCTTATCAACAGCAAGTTCAGTTAATTTAAAGAGATTCTTATCAATATAGACCTTAATATTTCCATCAAATACGCTTTCTATTGTGTGCTCATTATACATTATACTATCAAGAAGCTTGTTAATATTATTTTCAGCTGCATTTTTTATAAAATTTAAACTATGTTCACTTAAATAAGTTGATATACTATTTATAGAATCTTTTAAGTTCTTTTCATCATGTATTAATCCAGAAACATAATCTGAAATATAACATTTAACATCTGCAGATTTAATATGATTCCCAAAATCTAATGCAGATTTATGAATTGAATTATATATGTTGTCTTCAATATTATTCTTCAATTTTAGCGGAACTATATCTTTTACTTTAAGTGAACCATTTAATATTTCATAAATATATTCCTTTGAAATATCCTTAATCTTTTCTTCAATTTCTGCATCATCTATAATCTTATCTAATGCTTCTTTCTTAAGCATTATACTGTCAGCTTTTATACTGCCTGCATAGATGCTTATGCTTTTTACAATCTTATTTTTATTGCTGTTTACCCAGCTGAATAAACCATTATTCAATAATTTGCTTATATTTTCTTTTTTACTTTGCAAGAAATCTGAAATCATCTTATAGTTATCATTTCCAATGATCTTTAAAAGATTTGTTTTCAATATGCTTTTACTTCTGTTAAGAATACTGCTTATATAGCTCTTGTTTAAAAGTTCATTATCTATGACATTTCCTATACCTCTGCTTATATTTTCTTTATGGGCTGGAATATATCCAAGTGCAAAGTTTTTAATAAACGGAATCTTTGCTAATACTTTATTTTTTGTATATGGCTTGAAGAGCATATTTATTGCTATTACATTTGTCAGTACACCAACCACACCCATCAATAAAACTGATAAGATCTGCTCTCTCATATTACTATAAAAACCACTTATGCCTATATTCCTTGAAAACATGCCAAATACTATGCCGCATATAAAGCCTAGAATTCCTCCAAATAATGATAATGGCTTAAGTTCGCTTCCCATAAATCTCTGCGCCAAATCACATATTTCATCTTCATCATACTGCATAAGATTATTCTTTATTGTTTCCTTGATTCTTCCCTTCAATAAGGAATCCAGGTTATCTTTTAAGATTTCTCCTGCTGAACTTGAAACTGTCTTATATACATCTTCTCTGCATAAATTATCACGTATAGCTTCGTATATATAACAATCCTTCTTTTCTAAAAGCATTGATTTAATAAAACTTATTGAACTATCAGTTATTTTGTCTCTCACATTTTTGCTGTTTTTCATTTCTCTTAAAGCATTTTCAAAATAACATGTCATATTGTTTAAAATAACTTCTTTATTACTATCTATGAGATTTTTTGCAGAGGAATTTATCTTATCACTGTTTTTTTCTATTATACTGCTGTCAATAATATGACCTATATGGCTGTTTTTAAATTCAGTAATCTTACAGCATACAGTACCTTTTATATTTTCAAGAAGAATATTCTTGATGTATTCTTTGTGTGATATTATATAGTCATTTATAAGAGGTCTTATATTATCTTTAAAAATATCATTTAAATCAGCTTTAAGAATATCTCTAAAAGTCTTGGAAGTTTGTGACTTTAAAATATCATAGATTATTTTTTCTCCATTAGCATTCATCAAATCCTTAATGAACTTAATTATCTTTTCAAATCCACCCTTATCAATAATGCTGCTACTCTTTATGCTCTGGAATATTTCATTTATCTTAGTATTCTTAAGATAGGAAAGAACCATATTGGATATTTCGTTTAGTGAATTTTCATCAATATTATAGCTTTCTATGAAATCTGTTATCTTTTCTACAATTTTATTCTTTGCTGATATATTATCAAGGAATAATTCACGTACCTTTGAAATTATCATCTTTTTTATTCCAGGATCAAGGCTTACTATTGCTTCATCAATAGATTTTTCAATTATTGTATCAAATTCATCTTTATTTTTTTCTATCCACTTTGAAAAATAAGGAAGCATTTTATGTATAGTGCTGTCAATGAATTCTGTAAGTCTATTGCCTGTGTTCTCTGGAAGAAGATCATAAATGGTATAATCCATTTCTTCTATTACACTTACTGCAAAAGATATTATTGAATCAATATCACATCTTCCAGCCTCTGAATCTATGTATGACATGATAGAATTAAATATCTTATGAGAGATAATCCTGCATTCATCATTTGTTATGTAGTCACTTATTTTTTTATCATATAGATTATCTTGAAGGTTCATAATCACATTTCTTATATTAGCTTTATGGAATAAATCATCTGTAATTTTAATTAAACGCTCATCATTGCACAATAATGCATCAACACCAGCATCAATTGTATCTAATAATGATTTCTGTACACATTCAATGATTTCATCGCTTATTATACTGTCAACACTTTCATTAGAAATACTTTTTAGAATAGTTTCTGAACATTGGCTTAAAAAGTTTGTGTTTTCTGCTTCTTTTATGATTTCATCAATAAAATCTGTACAGATACTTTTGATAAGTTCATATGTAACATCATCATTTAAATTAATTCTTTCAATAATATATTGTGTCAAATCACAGTCATCTTTCAATGCTGATTTAAATACGCTGCATAAACCTTCAACTGCATTTTCAAAATTATTGATATCTTTGAATTCCATATTATTTAAAGATTTTTTTAGTTCTTTATTGAAAAAGTCTTTAGCAATATCATTTAGCACTCTTTCAAATTTTTCATGGTTTATATTAGTAAGAACAGTATTGCTGTTAATGATATCCCTTTCAACAAGCTCACTAATTTCTTCTATAAACTGTTCTTTTCTATTTTTTATTACACCGCCGAACTTAGCAGGAATGATAACTTTATTGAAAATCTTAAATGGTTCATATTCCTTAAAGAGCATATTTACTGCATATTTATTGGTTATATATCCAGAAACTGCTCCAGCACCACCCTGTAATAAAAATAGCACTTCATTGGATAAATTCATTATCTTCACCTCAACAGTATTTTATAACATTATTGGTCAATTAACAAATAAGATTTTTAAAGTAAAAATGTGCTGCAATAATATAATCACAGCACAAATTAAAAATTAATATCTCAAAGAAATTATTTATTTCATAATACATTATTATGTGATATCATTTATAAAAAAATAAGTATTAAAGATGTTTTATATTAAAATTTGGCAAAAATAAGTTAAATAAGAATAGATACTTTTTTATTTATAAACAAACATTAAATGCTATATTTAACATCAATAATAATGTGAAGATATTTAATTTCTTTTTCCACAATGTACATTTATTAATATAACATCGAACATTTTAAATGTCAATATTTTACAGGTAATTATGAGCTATATAAAATTATAGTACCTGCCATGGGTTTTCTTTCTTTTCATCAAACAATATTATGCTCTTTATTGAATTTTCAACCATATCGCTCACCGCCTGATCTGTATAAAATGCAGTATGAGGCGTCACAATCACATTGGGGAATGATTTAAGCACAGCAAGCTGTCTGTTATTCAATACCTGCCCTTTTAAATCATTATAATATAACCCTGTTTCATTTTCTATTACATCAAGGGCTGCTCCAGCAATTTTGCCACTTTCAATCCCTTCAATGAAATCATCAGTATTTATTAATGATCCCCTTCCTGTGTTTATAATGAATACATTATCCTTCATTTCAGATATTGTCTTTTTATTTATGAGATGATAATTATCTTCCGTTGCAGGCATATGAAGAGTTATGATATGGCTGTTTTGTAAAACATAATCTAAATCTCTGTATTCTGCATATTTTTTTACGCTTTCTTTTTCATAAATGTCGTGTGCAATTATCCTGCATCCAAATCCGCTTAAATGCTTTATTACAGTTTCTCCTATTCTTCCTGTACCTATAACACCTACAGTAAGGTTTGGAAGCTCCCTTCCCTGAACCATTCCTAATGAAAAATCTTGTGAAGAGCTTCTATCCATAATGAGCTTCATCTTCCTTACTGCCATAAGCATCATCATTATTGCATAATCTGCTACACTGTTTGGTGAATATGTTGCATTTCCTACGTGAATGCCTAGTTTTTCTGCGCTATCCAAATCAATATGATCATATCCTATTGTTCTGGTAGAAATGAATTTTACACCACAATCTTTAAATTTTTTTAGAAGTTCTTCATTTACAGGAGTTGTAATTATACTTATATAATCTATTCCTCTTGAAAGTTCAGCAGTGTCCATATC
>JAEWQX010000240.1 GCA_023399035.1 Bacillota bacterium
ATGAAGTACCTAATGATGTTCAAATTAATAGCGAAGGAGTTGTAAGAATATAGATGATCATAAAGAAATATCTCGTTAAAAATGTCAATGAAGCTATGAGCAAAATTAGATATGAACTGGGCAAAGAGGCTATTATCATAAGTCAGAGAAAAGTAAGAAAACCAGGTTTTGCAGGATTATTTTCCGGGAAATTAATTGAAGTAACAGCGGCAGTGGAAAGTACTGTAAAGGATGAAAAGTCTGAAAAATTAACTGAAAATAATAGTATAAGTAATGTAGCAAGTGAAGAAGATGAATTTAAGAAATCAATTGAAAGTATTAAAAAGCTTATGGAAAGTGAAATTGCAGTAACTAATACTGTAGAAAAACCATCGGCATTAAATAATATGATAAAAGAGCATAATGCCAATGTTGAAAAAGAAAGAAGAACTTCTGCTATAGATTCACTTGCAGGAAATGAAGAAGAAAGCAGAATGATTAGAAGTGATTTATATGGTGATAATTCTTATGAATCAAAGAATAGTGGATTAAGCGTTGAATCAGTTCATAAAGAAGTTGAGGAATTAAAAGAGTTGATAAATAAGGTTATGGTCAATAAAGGAAACCTTGTTGAAGAAGCTGATAAGCCAAATGAATCAGAAGAAGAAAAAACTTCAGTAAATTTAGATTCTTTAAAAGAAAAATTAAAAGATCTTGATATTGATGAACAGTTTTGTGATGACATATTAAAATCAGCTTCAGATTATAAGGATGATGATTTAGATAAAACTGAGATATTGAGAGATATTTTTGAAAGAGATATTCTTGTTACTAATAAGGGACTTAAGGGAAAAGTTGTTTTAGTAGGACCTACAGGCGTAGGAAAAACAACTACAATTGCAAAGCTTGCAGGAAGGCTCGCACTTGTTGAAAAGAAGAAAGTTGGATTAATAACAATCGATACATATAGAATTGGTGCTATAGAACAGCTTAAAACATATGCAGAAATAATGAATATACCTTTTAAAGTGGTAATTACAATAAAGGAAATGGAAGATGCAATTGAATCAATGAGTGATTGTGACGTAGTACTTATAGATACAACAGGAAGAAGTAGTAAAAACACAATGCAGATTTCAGAACTAAGAGCATTTGTTCAGAAAGCTGAACCAGACTATGTAAATATGGTTATAAGTGCAACAACTAAAAATAAGGATATAAAAAGCATACTGAAGGGATATTCTGAGCTTGAATATGGAAGTGTCATAATAACAAAGCTGGATGAAACTACAGTTTATGGTTCAATATACAACATATCGAGAAATGCAAATAAGCCAGTAAGTTTTATAACAACAGGACAGAATGTACCGGATGATATTAAAGTATCAACAAAAGAAGAACTTACACGATTTATTTTAGGGGAGGAAACTCTATGTTAGATCAGGCAGAATCACTAAGAAGATTAGCAGGCAGTGATGTAAATGAAGCACAGGATAGAAAGATGAGCAAGCTTATAACAGTTACATCTGGAAAAGGCGGCGTTGGAAAGAGCAACTTTGTTGTCAACCTGGCAGTAACTCTTCAGCAAAAAGGGAAAAAAGTGTTGATTTTTGATGCTGACCTCGGTATGGGAAATGATGATGTCCTTATGGGACTTTACCCTAAACATAATATATTTGACATTATATTTACTGATTTGACAATAAAGGATATAATTATAACAGGGAGTGCTGGAGTTTCATTAATTCCAGCAGGCTCTGGACTTAACAAGGTTCAAGAACTGACTGAAAATGAGAGGCACATGTTTTTAAGCAAGCTTTCAGAACTTGACGAATTTGACTATATACTTATGGATACTGGAGCAGGGGTTAGCAGGGATATATTATCTTTTATATCTGCATCAGAGGAATTGATAATAATAACAACTCCTGAGCCTACATCACTTACAGATGCTTACAGTCTTACAAAAGCAGCAGATCATTTTAGGCTTAAGGAGAGTGCAAAAGTTATAGTGAATAAGGCCTTTTCAAATGAGGAAGGACTTGAGACATTCAATAAGTTCAACAGAGCAGTAACTAAATTTTTAAAGATGAGAATTGAATATTTAGGATGTATTTTGGATGACAGAAAGCTTGTACAGGGCGTGAGAGCACAGAAGCCGTTTGTCACATTATATCCCAACTGTGATGCGGCAAGGAATATAGATGACATTGCAATGAAAATTATGGGACAAGATCCCGTAAATACAGATGGTGCTAAGGGATTATTTAAAAAATTATTTAATTTATTTTCATAGGGGGATATTTAAGTGAATAATTTTGAGTTGGATGTAAATGAAAGAATTGAAGTAGTATCAAATGATAAATCATATAAGAGCCTTGTAACTGATATTGATGATGATGATTCTATAAAAATCAACGTACCAGTCTGCGAAGGTGAATACCTTGTTTTATATTCAGGACAATTGATTGAAATAAATATGTATCTTGACAGCGGAAAATGTTACAACTTCAATGCAAGAGTTTTATCAAAGGGAAAAGAAGGCAATATACCATATTATAAATTATCTGAGCCTTTTAATATAAGAAGAATACAAAGAAGAAATTATTTCAGAGTAGGAGTACTTAATCATGTTCATTATAGAAAAATAACTGACTTTGAAAGTGGTGAAGCCGATGGAATACCATATACTGATGCAATGATGATTGATTTAAGCGGTGGTGGAGTAAAGCTTAAGATTAATGAAAAAGTTAATATACACGATATATTATCAATAAAGATGAAAATAAAGAATTCAGACATTATTGTAAATGGTGAAGTCGTAAGAATAGAAATATCAGAAGATAAACAGAGATTATGTGGAATTAAATTTCTAAATATTTCTCAGTCACAAACAGATAAAATAATTGAGGAATTATTTGAAGTAATGAGAAAACAAAGGGCATTGACATAATAATTGAAGCGTAAGATGGATGAGAGAGTTAGAAGGTGGAGGTATTATGATGAATACGGTGAGAGAAGTTGATGGAAAAGAACAAATTATACAAGAATATATTCCACTAGTAAAGTATATTGCCTCTAGGATTATGTTTGGGAAAAACAAGTATATGGAATATGAAGACTTAGTAAGCTATGGAATGATTGGTCTTATTGATGCAATAAATAAATTTGATAACAGCAAAGGGATGAAATTTTCATCATATGCATCAATAAGAATAAAAGGTGCCATGATTGATGAGCTTAGGAGAAACAGACCTATATCAAAGGGTGCTATGGATAAGCTTAATAGGTATAATAAAGCAATTGAAGATCTTCAGGGATCATTGTTAAGAGAGCCAACAAATGTAGAAATTTCTAATTACTTGGGAATTTCTATGAATGAAGTTGCTGAAATCGAAAATTACATAAATTATATATCTATGGTTTCACTTGAAAATGTAATTTTTTCAGATGATGAAGATATAAATTTAATGGGTGTAATAGAGGATAAAAATAGTCCAAGCCCTGATTCATATTTAGAAGATAAGGAAAAGCTTGAAGTACTTACTCAGGCAATAGAGCTTCTAAAAGAAAAAGACAGAATGATACTAAACTTATATTATTATGAGGGATTGACACTGAAGGAAATCGGTAAGGTTCTGGAAGTATCAGAATCAAGAGTATGCCAGCTTCACAGCAGGGCTATTCGTAATTTAAGGGAATGCATGAAAAAGCTTCATTATGCAGATTAAATAAACTGGAGGTGTATAATGCCGATTATATTACTAGTAATAGGAGCTGTCTTAGTAGTTTATAATTATATAGCTATAAAAAATGAATCTGTATCTTTTGAAATACAGGATCATGAAGAAAGAAGAAAAGAAGATAATTTATTTGGAAATGTTCTGGAAAAGAGCAAAGATGAACTAAATGACTATAAGATTGAACTTGGAATGTTTCGAAGAAATGTAGCAGAAAGCTTAACTGAGGTTCAGGAAGAGATATTGGAAATAAAAAAATATCTGAATATTGTAAAGAATGATGAAAATTTATACGATTATAATGTTGAAGAAAAAAATTCAATTATGATGGGTGATAATATAGATAATAAAATTGATGATGATATAATATCAGAAATTAATTTTAATAATAGAAAAGATGTTAGAAATTCAGAGGTTAATAAAAATAAAAGTGATAATAAAAAAGCGGCAGATAGCAGAAAGACAGAAAGTATAAAAGAACTTTTAGATCAGGGATTAAGCGAAGAAGAAGTATGCCGCAGATTATCTATAAGCAAGGGGGAAGTACTATTAGTAAAAGATTTATTCAAAGAGTAAGGGATAAAATCTCCTTTTTTATAGATAACAGAATATTGTTTGGTATAGGAATAGGTTTGATTTTAGGTGTTATCTGCATGTGGGGATATAAAAGTACCATAGGTTTATCAGACAGCCAGATTGAAGAGAGGGCAAGAGATATGGGGATGATTTATGAAAGTGAGCAGAAAGCAATTTTTAGAGGAGAAGGAGAGTAAAAAAGAGATATGATAAGAGGATTCTATAATTCAGTATCTGCTTTAATAACTTTACAGAATGAAGAAGAAACGATTACAAATAATATATCAAATATTAATAACAATGGGTATAAAAAACGTCTGCTTACTAAGCAGAGTTTTGACGATGTTATGATATCCAATAGACAGAAGCTTTCTGGAGATAAGTATGTGAGGACTAATATAGGAACTATGAATTTAGGAGTTAAAACTTCTGACGTTGAGACAATATTTACTCAAGGTTCCTTTAAGTCAACTGATAAGCAGACAGACTTTGCTATAGATGGTAGAGGATTTTTTGTTGCAAGAACTGCAAATGGTCAGGAAGTCTATACTAGAGATGGTAATTTCAAAGTAAATACACAAGGATACCTTATAACTAATGATGGCTGTGAGGTAATGGGGATTAATAATACTACTGGTGCTACAGAACCAATTTATGTTGGAAATATGAATTTTTCTCTTGATGGAGATAACAATATAAATTTAGATGGAGTTGGTCCAACTCATCAATTAATGACTGTAGATTTTAATAACGATGATTATAATAATTTAGAGCCGTTAGGAGATAACTATGTGACTACAGCAAATCCTATTTATAATGCAAGAGTAAATGTTGTGCAGAATGTGCTTGAAGCTTCAAATGTTGATGCTACAGATGAAATGATTAAGCTTATGCAGGTGAAAAGACAGTTTGAAACAAATCAGAAGTTTGTAAAAATGGAAGATGAAACTGTTCAAAAGGCAGCAAGTGAGCTTGGAAAAGTTTAAAGGTGGGAGTAGTGATTATTTATGTTTAATATATTTGCAACTGGGAAAAGTGGTATGACAGCATATCAGGAAAGGATGGATTTCTTATCAAATGACTTAGTAAACAGTACAACAACTGGTTATAAGAGTACTGATGTTGGATTTAAGGATTTATTGACTGAATCATTAGACAGAAAGGGAACTCCTCTTGTAAATACGAATGCAGTAAATGGAACTGGTGTGAAAATTGGGACAAACTACGCTAATAATAAACAGGGTAACTTATTGAATACAGGTTTAAAAACAGACCTTGCTATCGATGGTAAGCGATATTTTGCCCTTCAGGATACAGATGGTACAATATCCTATACAAGAGATGGTAATTTTAAAGTAGATGTGAATGGTACGCTTGTAACTGCAACAGGTGTAAAAGTATATGTTCAATATGAACCAGGATTCTCAGAAGGAGATCCGGGACTAGACAGCGATAATATGTCTATAGATGCACAAGGTGGTATATCTATGAATATAGATGGAAATAATGTTCTCGTAGGAACTATACCTGTATTTACAGCTATAGGAGATAAAGGATTTATACCAAAAGGAAATAATATGTTTGTAGCAAGTGATGATGCACAGGTTACATTAAGTGATGATTTTGATATAAGACAAGGCTTCTTAGAAGCATCTAATGTGGATGCCGCAGAAGTGTTTTCGGATGTTATATTAACTCAGAGAGCATTCCAGTTAAGCTCCAAGGCTATAACAACTGCAGATGATATCTGGAGTATGATAAATAATATGAGATAAAATATATAAAGAATTATGACTGTTTTTAGATATGCTTTTACAAGGGTGTCTAAAGACAGTTATATTTTTATGTCAATGTAAGCATGTATCGAATTTAAGCTTTACAATAAAGATTAATACAAGTAAAATAAATATTGTATGAATTATGTAAAATGAAATTTAAGGAGGAAGTATTGTGGAAAATGTAGTTTATGTAACTGGACATAAGAATCCAGATTCAGATTCTATCTGCGCGGCATATGGATATGCAGCCTTAAAAAATAAGACTAGTGATCTTCCAGCTATACCAGTAAGATTAGGAAATGTAAGTAGAGAAACTCAATTTATTTTAGATTATTTTAATGTTGAGGCACCAAGACTATTAGAAACTGTTAAGTTAAAAGTAGAAGATTTAGATATAGATACAATAGCATCAATAAAACCAAGCCTTTCTTTAAGAAATGCATGGTACTTAATGAGAGACAATCACATCAAATCTTTACCAGTTGTTGATGAACATGAAAGATTAATAGGTATTCTTTCAATTTCAAATTTAACATCTTCATTCATGGATGTTGAAGAAAATGATATATTATTTAAAAGTAATACACCAATAGAAAATATAGTAGAAACTCTTAATGCTACATCTTTATACATAAATGAAGAACGTAAGACATTTGGAGGAAAAATAGCTGTTACAGCTATGTTACCTCACAGCTTAAGAGAAATCGTACAAAAGGGTGATATTGCTATCGTTGGAGACAGACTTGATGTTCAGGAAGCTTTAATCGATATTGATACATCATTAATAATAATAACTGGTTCACATACATTAAGTGGTGAATTATTAGAAGAAGCTAAGAAAAAGGGAGTTACAGTTATAAGCACACCTTATGACTCATTCACAGCTTCAAGATTATTACTTCAAAGTATTCCAGTAGGATATGTTATGGCTACTGAAAACTTAATTTCATTCTCTAAGGATGAATTAGTTGAAGATATTAAGGAAGTTATGGCTGAAACTAGATACAACAGCTATCCTGTAACTGATGATGAAGGAAAGGTTATTGGAACAGTTTCAAGATATCACTTAATTTCAAACCACAAGAAAAAAGTTATTCAAGTTGACCATAATGAAAGAGGTCAATCAGTTGATGGATTAGAAGAAGCAGAAGTTCTTGAAATAATCGATCACCACAGAGTAGCTGATATTCAAACAAATAATCCAATATACTTCAGAAATGAACCAATTGGAAGTAGTTCAAGCATAGTTGCTAAATGTTACTTCGAAAAAGGAATAACTCCTTCAAGAGAAGTAGCAGGACTTTTATGTGGAGCTATAATTTCAGATACATTATTATTCAAGAGCCCAACTTGCACAGAGCAGGATAAGGAAATTTGCTTAAAGTTAGCTGAAATTGCTGGAATACCAAACGTTGAAGATTTCGCTAAGGAAATGTTCAAGGCAGGTACATCATTACAAGGTAAGACTGTATCAGAAATATTCCACCAAGACTTTAAACCATTCAAAATGGGAGATACTAAAGTAGGTGTAGCTCAAGTTAATACTATGGATATAGATGGATTTATGCCATTAAAGGATGAAATGTTAAATTACATGGAATCTGAAGCTAAATCTAATGGATATGATGTTGTTATGTTATTATTAACAGACATATTAACAGAAGGTTCACAAGTTCTAGTTGCTGGTGAAAGACATGACTATGTTGAAAAGACATTTAATGTTGAATTAAAAGATTCAATGGCATTCTTACCAGGAGTATTATCAAGAAAGAAACAGGTAATACCACCATTAACTGCTGTTGTTAACTCAATGAAATAATTTTCTTGAGTAAATAATTCACATTTGCTAATAGATAATTGAAAATTGATTGTAAGATTTTAATAAAATTTCTTAACAACTATAATGTATAATATATTATATGGATAAAAAAGGAGCTTTTCAAAGGCTCCTTTTTTATTTGATTTTAAATCATAACAACATTTATTGATAAAAAAGATTCTTATAGTATTTTTTATGTATACTAGCAGATATAGGTTTATTTTATTAGTCCTAAACATATAACTTATATGTTTAGGACTAAAAGGGATATACTACTTATCTTTCAGTGATATTAGTATTTAGATAGGTAATTACAAATGTAGAGCACAGTTTATTAAAATCGGAATAACTTTTATTATGAAAAATATATATAGTATATAGAGTTCTATATAGGGAGGAAAAGATGTGATACAGGAAAAAGAGCTGACCAAAGGTCTTACTACAAAAGAAGCTGAAAAACGAATACAAAACTTTGGTCTAAATGAACTGGAACATAAGAGTAAGGCATCTGCAATAAAAATATTTTTATCTCAGTTCAATGACTTTATGGTGTGGGTGTTAATTGCAGCTACTATTATTTCAGGAATAATTGGAGATACGGCTGATGCTGTAACCATTCTTATTATAGTTATCATAAATGCCATACTTGGTTTTGTTCAGGAGTTCAGGACAGAAAAATCATTGGAAGCACTTAAAGAATTAGCAGCACCAACCTGCAAGGTACTTAGAGATTCAAGTATAAAAATTATCAATTCTATTTATCTGACAATTGGCGATATTGTAATCATTGAAGCAGGAGATAGAATACCAGCTGATGGTTTCTTTGTTGAAAGTTCAGGTATAGTGGTTGATGAATCACTGCTTACAGGTGAATCAGTAGGTGTTAATAAGGATGCACTTAATAAGAACAATAATACTGGATTTATGGGAACTACTGTTGTAAAAGGCAAGGGTATATTTAAAGTAAGCTCAATTGGTATGAAGACAGAAATGGGTAAAATTGCTGATTTAATTCAAAATATTGATGAAGAAAAGTCTCCATTAAATCAAAAATTAGAGTCACTTGGCAAAGTGCTAGTTTTAATGTGTCTTGTTATATGTGCAGTAGTTACAATAATGGGAATAATAAGAGGAAATAATATTACTGAAATGTTCCTTCTTGGAGTAAGTCTTGCTGTTGCAGCTATTCCGGAGGGCCTTGCAGCTATTGTTACAGTAGCACTTGCACTCGGAGTATCGAGAATGCTTAAGAGGAATGCTCTTGTAAGAAAGCTTCCAGCAGTTGAGACATTAGGATGCACATCTGTTATTTGCTCAGATAAGACAGGAACACTTACACAGAACAAAATGACAGTTAAAGAAGTTTATATAAATGGAAGAATATATGAACTTGATAAGGAAGAGCTGAATGACTGCTTAAAGTTTAAAAAATCTATGGTGTACTGTAATGACTGTAATTATGACTTTAATAAGAAAAAAATGAGTGAAGCGCTTCATGGTGATCCAACAGAAACAGCACTTATTAATATGTTTTTTAAAGAACCGGCAAATCTTAGGGAATTTATAGATAATGCACAGAGAGTATTTGATATTCCTTTTGATTCTACAAGAAAGATGATGTCTGTAATTGTAAAAGAAGCAGGAAAAGATACGTGTTATGTAAAGGGAGCTCCTGAAAGGGTTATTGAAAGATGTGATTATATATTAGAAAATAATAAATTAAAACCATTCACATATCAAAAGAAAAAACAGGTGGGGGAATTTATAACAGCTATGTCTTCAAGAGCTCTAAGATGTATAGCAGCAGCATACAAGGAAGAGAATTTAAGCAAAAACAGCAAGCTTGAAGAACATTTAATATTCCTAGGTGTTGCAGGAAGTATAGATCCGCCTAGAGATGAAGCAAGAGATTCAGTATTAAAGTGTAAGCTTGCAGGAATAAAACCTGTAATGATTACAGGAGATCATCAGAATACAGCACTTGCCATTGCAAAGTCACTTAATATATGTAACAACGAAGATCAGGTAATGACAGGAGCAGAAATAGAAAATATTAGTGATTCCGAACTTGAGAAGAAAGTTAAAAAGGTCAGGGTTTTTGCAAGGGTTTCTCCAAGTCATAAGTTAAGAATTGTAAGGGCATTTAAGAGAAACGGTAACATTGTTGCAATGACTGGGGATGGAGTAAATGACGCTCCAGCTATAAAGGAAGCTGATATTGGTGTAGCAATGGGGATTTCAGGTACAGATGTAACAAAGGAAGCATCTTCAATGATACTTATGGATGATAATTTTTCAACCATAGTTGCAGCAGTTGAAGAGGGAAGAATAATCTATGATAATATAAGAAAATTTATAAGATATCTTTTATCATGTAATTTGGGTGAAGTGCTAACTATGTTTTTGGCAACTATATTTTCTATGCCAAATCCTTTAAGCCCTATACAGATACTTCTTGTTAATCTTGCAACAGATGGACTTCCAGCAATTGCACTTGGTGTAGATCCTGCAGAAAGCGATATTATGAGACAGCAGCCAAGAGAAAAGAATGAAAGTATATTTGCAAGGGGATTAGTGGAAAAGATACTTGTCAGGGGCTCTCTTATTGGATTATGTACATTATTATCATTCATGGTTGGAAGGTATTATGGAATGGATCTTGATACTTGCAGGACACTAGCTTTATGTACACTTGTTATGTCACAGCTTATACATGTATTTGAATGTAGATCTGAAAGACATTCAATATTTGAAATAAAGCTGTTTACAAATCCTTACCTTGTAGGCGCAGTATCAATTTCTGTAATTTTAATATGTATGGTTCTTTATGTTCCATTTTTACAGGGAGTTTTCCATACTGTAGCATTATCAGTAAGTCAATGGCTTATTGTAGCATTTTTCTCAGGGATAATTGCATTTATAAACAGTATTTATTTATTAGTTAAATCAAAATAATCAAAACAGCTGGATTTCACTTTGAAGTCCAGCTGTTTTGTAATAATATATAAAATTACAGAAATCCTAAGGAATTTCATCCTCTAATTATAACAATCAATTCTTGAGAGTATATTATCTTCTCATCATGTTTGTTGCCTGCTGACGAGATTTTCTAATCTGGCTGTGATCAACAGGTATTAAATCTTTCTTAGTTGTTAGGTTAAGGATATTCATAATTTGAACTTCTTGAGAGTTTTCCTTCTTGTTATCCTTTTCACCGTTAACACCCATGATTATAACTTTATGTCCTTGCTTAACGTTTATGAATTCAGGCTTCTTGAACCATCTGTTTTTCTTATACCAGCATTTAACAACTTTACGACCAACTTCAGGCTTTATTATTAATTCCACCATAATTCTTTTAATTATAAAATAATCTTTCTCAACTATCTTTGCAGATAAAATAGTTCCAGATACACTTGTTATTCTGTCACCATATTTTTGCATATAAGCATCTTGAAAGTAGTTACCAAACTTACTAGTTAATTTATCTTTAAGACCCATACTAATTACTCCTTTGCAATAATAATATCAATAATAATGTTATTATATCATAGGTTACGTCATATTGGAAATTTAACAATAAATTATATTTATTTTAGATATTGAATGATTTAATATAATTTTATTAATTAATTTTGTATAAATCATAGTTTATTGTATAACTATAAGCTAATTTTATTAATATATCATTATGTATTTAACGTTTTCATAAGAATTTAGACACAAATCTGTCACAAGAATGAATTAGTATTATAGTATCAAATAATAATTGCAGATTATATTATATATAGTATGAGTTTTTATAAAAGCAAAAAAGATTTACAGATTTTAGAACGAAAATATATATTATATGATATAATGTAAGTATAGAATACATCTTAAAGAAAACATTTACAGGTATTTAATAATAGGGAGATAGGGATGAATAAAAATATTAAAGAAATTTGCGATACTACAGTAAAAAATTATAGATATGCAGTTCAGAATTTAAGATATGATGGAGATTATATAAATCACTTTTCAGCTCTTCTTAACGGGTATTATAATAAAAATATACCACAAGATGAAGTAAAGGAAGTCAGACTATACATAAAAAATAATACATCAAAGATGTCGGTATTTAGAGGTGACATGCTTTATATATTATCATTTTTAATATGTGCAAGTGAACAGGATAATATAGAAATGTGTGATAGTATTATTGAAACTTTCGATTTATTATTGGAAGAGAAATTTAAGGAATGTGAATACTTAGCATTAGCAGCATTTTCTCTAGTAAGATATATTGATAAAAAAGATAGAGTTATTACAATAAAGAGAACGAAACATATTTTTAACATAATAAAACAGAAATATGGAAACCTTACAAAAGAAGATGATTATCTTCTCTGCACTCTTCTAGCAGTTAATGGATTAGAATTTGACTGCATGACAGAATATATGGATTTCATATTTAACTACATGCATGATTTAAAACTGTTTTCTAATAATGGTATTCAATGTTTGACTAATTCTATATTATTAAACAGCAATGAAAATACTCCTGATAAGGTTTCTAAATTATTAGTTGCTTTAGAAGATAATGAATTAAAGATAGGATATCAGTTCTTACAGCTTTTAGGCGTTATGGTAGAGGATCAGGATATAGATTCAAGTATTTCATCTATAAAGGAAGTAATAGAATATTTATGTGATGAAGAAAGTGAATATAATTTTTATATAGATAAGGATTTCAGAAATATGATAGCTTTTGTTATTGCGTTTAAGGATAATGACAATTCACAAAGAAAATATGTTGATGAATTGCTTGCGTTTGGAACTTATTCATTCCTTGTAAGTAAAAACCAGGGAATACTTAATGAAGTCCTTGCTTAGTTCAATCTAAATCTGAAGCAGAAATTTATATATAAAATTTATTGATAATTTAGGTTTACAGAATATAACATTAATATAAATATGTAAATAACATGTACGATCAGACAGCTGTATGTCTGATCGTATTTTTGTCTATATTTAATAATAGGGTTCTTTAAAGATGATATAATAATTAGCAGAGAAATTCAGTTATTCAGATAAATTTAATACAGAATTATGAATAAAAGCAGAATTTAATGCATTTTAGAATAGTTTATGTGTAATTAGATGGAGGGAGATTTGTATTTATGGATAATCATATACTGCATGTAGATATGGATGCTTTCTTTGCATCTGTGGAACAGAGAGATAATCCTGAACTTAAGGGTAAGGCGGTTATTGTAGGTGGAATGAGTGAAAGAGGAGTTGTATCCACATGTTCATACGAGGCAAGGAAGTATGGTGTGCATTCAGCTATGCCTATGTTTATGGCTAAGGAGAAATGTCCTAATGGAATCTTTATTGGAGGACGTTATGGAAGATATACAAAAGTTTCTCAGGATATATTCAAGATATTAAATGATGTTACGCCTCTTGTTGAACAGGTATCAATTGATGAGGGCTACCTAGATTTATCACAAAGCAGATTCAAAAGTGGCATGGAAGCTGCAAGATATATAAAGACACGTGTATTTAGAGAAACTGGATTAACTATATCAGTAGGGATATCATATAATAAATTTCTTGCTAAACTGGCTTCAGATTGGAATAAGCCTAACGGTATAAAGGAAATTTCAAAAGAAATGGTTCCTGGGATATTGCTTCAGCTTCCATTATCAAAAGTTCATGGCCTTGGAAAAGTTTCTGTTGCAAAACTCAATAATATGGGTATTTTTTATGTAAGAGACTTATACAGGATGGATAAGGAATTTTATATTGAATACTTAGGGAAAAATGGTCTTGATATTTACGACAGGATTAGAGGAATAGATACAAGAAAAATAGAAACTGTAAGAGAAAGGAAATCTGTAGGGAAGGAAAGGACTTTAAAGTTTGATACAGATAACAAAGAAGAGCTTCTTCAATATATAAAAGAATTTTCTTATGAAATAGAAGAGCTCCTGAATGCAAAGAATGTAATGGGAAAGACAGTGACTCTTAAATTTAAGACTAAGGATTTTGAAAATCATACAAGAAGCAGGACTTTAAATAATTATATTTCACATAATGAGGAAATATATAATGTGTCTAAGGAGCTTCTTGAAAGTGAGGAATTGAAATCATCATTAAGATTGATAGGAGTAAGTATTTCTTCTTTTAAGGAGAGGGAAATAGAACAAATGACACTATTTTAAGATATTTATGAAAAAAGTATATCTATTTTGACACTTGAAGAATATTAATATTATATACTATTAATTTAAGGAGGAGACTACTTTGGAAAATTATAGCTGATTTGATAAAAGAAAATTCAAAGTAGGATAAGGTATGTAATGAGGAAAGAACTAACTCCAAGTGAAATAATTTTTTCAGCATCCGATAATGATGTTATAAAACAAACAAATATTAATAGGATACCAAGAAGTAATACTACGTTGAATAAAATAAAAAAGGCTCTAAGCATTCAAAAGGATGGATACAATATATATTATGTTGATTCATTTTCTAAGGAAAAATTAGAAGAACTTATTGAATTTGTTGAAGGCCTATATATAGATAATAAAGAGCCAAAGGATATATGTTATGTAAGTAATTGGGAAAGTACTAATCCTATAGTTCTTGTCCTTGAAAATGGTAAGGGACAGCTGCTTAAGGAAATGGTAGAGGATATGAAAGAGAAGTATCTTGAATGTATAAGCGAGTTTTACAATACGTCTTCCGATGAAGAAAAGGAAGAGATTATAGAAGATGTAAGTGAAAAAAGAAGCAGTTATATTAATAATCTTATGGATATGGCTAAATCTAAGAATTTCGAAATTAAAGCAACAACAAGTGGATTTGTATTCATCCCCATAAAAGATGAAGGCGAAGAGATGACAAAGGATGAATATAACAGCCTTGTGGATGAGGATCAGGAGAGCATTGAAAAGCAGGCTACCAATTTAAAGAGAGAAGCTGAAGTTATACTTGAAAAGCTTAAGGAAATAGAAATAGATTCTATAGAAAAGCTAAAGACTCTTTATAGGGATCATATTAAAAATAAAATGCAGTCATACAAGGATGATTTCTTATTGGAATTTATAGCGCATGACAGTGTATATAGATATCTTATTGAAATGTTTGATTATTTAGATGATGAAATAGTTGAGTGTTATACAATAAATCTTGAAGATGATGAGGAGTACATTCAGAATGTCCTAAGCAAGTTTTCTGTAAATGTACTTGTTGATAATACAGGAATAGATCATCCAAGAGTAATATATGAAGAAGATCCTACAGTGAGTAATCTCATAGGAAATATTGAATATAGGAATACTACTGGGGGATATGCTACAGATATGTCCTTGATAAGTGCAGGAAGTCTGGTTAAAGCCAATGGAGGATGCTTGATTTTAAGGCTTACATCTTTAATAAACAGTGGTGCAAGTTATTACTATCTCAAAAAAGCTCTTATCCATGGACAGGTTGATTATAATTATACAAAAAGCTATCTCGAGGTGCTTTCAATTGCAGGTTTGAAGCCACAGCCAATTCCCATTGATGTAAAGGTTATTTTAATAGGTGATTATGAAAGCTATGAAATACTTTTTGATAAGGATGAAGACTTTAAAATGATTTTCCCTATAAGAATTGAAGCAGAAAGTGAATTGAAGTACGATATTAATGTGAGAAAAGGAATAAGCGATATTATTAATAAAAAAAGGATACGTGATAATCTTCTAAGTATGACAGATGAAGCTATGGATGAACTTATGAAGTATCTGGCAAGGATTGCAGGCAGCAGAAAGAAAGTTTCTATAAATGAATACTATGTGAATAGGATACTGTACCTTGCAGACAATAACGCAAAGCTTGAAAATAAAAAAGCTATTGAAAGACAGGATATAATAGATGTTGCTTATGAAGAGGAAAAGATTCTTGAAGATGTGATGGAGAGTTACACAAATAAAAAAATTCTTCTTACAACAAGCGGAGAAAAGGTAGGGATAATCAATGCACTTTCAGTAGTAGGAACAGGTTCATATAATTTTGGAAAGCCTATGAGGGTTACATGTCTTGCTATTCAAGGTGATGGAAATATAATAGATATTCAGAAAGAATGCAAGATGAGCGGACAGATTCATGAAAAATCTATAAGTATTTTACGAGGACTTTTAAGCAGTATCATAAGTCCTTATGAAAAACTTCCGGTTGATCTTCAGTTAAGCTTTGAGCAGACTTATGGAATGATTGAAGGGGACAGCGCATCTGTTGCAGAGATAATATGTATATTATCAGCACTGAGCAAAAAACCTATAAAACAGAATATAGCTGTAACCGGGTCTATAAATCAGTTTGGAGAAATTCAGCCTATTGGAGGCGTAAATGAGAAAATAGAAGGATTTCACAGGGTGTGCGCTCTAATAGATACTGTTGATAATAAGGGAGTATTGATTCCATCAAGCAATGCTGATGAATTGATATTGAATGCACGTGTTGAAGAAGATGTTAAAAATAGAAAATTTCATGTATATACTATGGATAGTCTTGATGACGCAATTGAACTATTAATCCTCAAGGATGGAGAAACACTTGCCGACTTTTTCAAGGGGTTAAATGATGAAATTCTTAAGTATAAATATGATAGGGGCAGTAAAAAGAAAAAGTAATATTTACAACTCAGTGAAACATTATCATGGTTTTCACTGAGTTTTGTTTATCATTTGCAGCTTTAAGCCTTATATTGTTTTATGTATTGATTAAATTAGATGAAACAGGTGACAATTCAGGACAAAACATCACATCTGTTTTAAAAATATTCAATCTTAAAATTAAGCAGAAATATTTAAATTTAATTGTACATTGTCAATGGAGAAAGTATATGTTAAAATATGGTAATAGATAGTATAAGGGAGGTGTCGGATAATACCAGATGTCTGTTTGGTATTAAGGAATTATGTATTTAGAGTTTGAAAAACATGGTGAAGTTTTAATTGCTGCTCTTATTGGTGAATTAGATCATAGTAGTGCAGAAGAAGTAAGGATTAAAATTGATGACAGAATTGATAGAGATGACATAAGTAAAGTTATTTTGAATTTTTCTAAAGTTACTTTTATGGATAGCTCTGGTATTGGGGCAGTTGTAGGAAGGTATAAGAAAGTTAAAAATAAAGGTGGAGAACTTTGTATTGCTGGCACTAGTAAAAATGTTGACAGAATATTTGAATTGGCAGGTTTATATAAATTAATTGATAAGTATAATACTGTAGATGAAGCAGTTAGCTGCATTTAGATGGAGGGGTTATCGATGTCAGATAATAAAATGGCTTTGGAATTTTTAAGCAAGTCAAAAAATGAAGGGTTTGCAAGGGTATCAGTTGCAGCATTTGTTGCTCAGCTTGATCCTACAATGGATGAAATAAGTGATGTAAAGACAGCTGTTTCAGAAGCTGTTACAAATGCTATCATCCATGGATATGATGGACAGGAAGATGGAATTGTGAGAATAGAAGCAGAAATTTATGATAGTGAAGTGACTATAGTCATAAGTGATAAAGGAAAGGGTATAGAAGATATTAAACAGGCTATGGAGCCTTTATATACTTCTAGGCCAGATCTTGAAAGATCAGGTATGGGTTTTACAGTAATGGATACATTCATGGATTATTTAAGGGTTGAAAGTGAAAAAGGGGCTGGCACAAGGGTAATTATAAAGAAAAAATTCAGCACAGCAAGTTAGGTGAATAAAATGGATAAAGAGAATTTAAAACGAGAGGAATATAATTACGATCAGAATCCAGAATTATTAGCTTTAGCAAAAAAGGGTGATAACGATGCTATGAATAAGCTTATAGAAATAAATCTTCCCCTTGTAACATCTATAAGCAAAAAGTTTTTAAATAGAGGCTATGAATATGAAGATATATTTCAAATAGGTTCAATAGGACTAGTTAAGGCTATAAATAATTTTGATTTAAGCTATAATGTTAAATTTTCAACTTATGCCGTACCAATGATAATGGGAGAGATTAAAAGGTTTTTGAGAGATGATGGAATGATTAAGGTAAGCCGTAATGTAAAAAGCCTTGCGAGAAAAGTTCATTATTGTAGGGAGCAGTTAACAAACAAGCTTAAGAGATCTCCAACTATTGAAGAACTGGCAGAATATGCAGGAGTTGAAAAGGAAGAAATCGTATTTGCAATTGAATCTGCAAACAGCCTTCAGTATCTTTATGATACTATACATCAAGATGACGGAGCTCCAGTTCTGTTAATAGATAAATTAAGTGAAAAGAAGGGGGAAGACGATGCTAACCTAATTGAAAAAATAGCGCTTAAAGAAGCACTCCGAAGTCTTGATGAGAAAGCAAGACAGATAATAATGCTTAGATATTTTAAGGATAAAACCCAGATACAGGTTGCAAAGATGCTTGGAATAAGTCAAGTGCAGGTATCGAGAATAGAAAAAAAGGTTCTTCTTCAAATGAAGAAAAAGCTGGAGGAATAATTTTGCTTCACTTGAAGAGTATAGACTATATAAAAAGGCTTTATGCTGATTTATTTTTATAATCAGCATAAAGTTTTTTGTTTATATATTAGTTTTTATTATTAGTTTCAAATAGATAAATTATTTGGATTAAAAAATAGATTTATACAAATAATAAAATGGAAAAAGAAAATAAGGATGGTGAAAATTATGAGCAGTAAAAGTGAAAGAAAAGAAGCTAGAATAAAGAAAAAATATGAAACTATGGCAAGTGAGATAACTCCAAAATCAAAAATATTTCAAGATTGTCTGAAGGCTTTTCTTGTTGGTGGCATCATTTGCGATGTTGGACAGTTGATTAATAATATATACATAAATTTTGGAGTAGATGAGGAAAAGGTAAAGAATATAGTTCCAATAATAATGATATTCATAGGAGCATTATTAACTGGAACAGGTACATATAGCAAACTTGCAAATTTTGGAGGCGCAGGTACAGTAGTTCCTATAACAGGTTTTTCAAATGCTGTAGTTTCACCAGCGATTGAATTTAAAAAGGAAGGGTTTGTGTTTGGTGTAGCTGCAAAGATGTTTACAATAGCAGGTCCTGTTCTTGTTTATGGAATAGGAAGTTCTGTAATAGTAGGTATTATATATTATTTTATACAACTGTGGACATAAATTTTTAACTTCTATATGTTCACTTATAATTAAAAAATCGGGGTGATAAATTATGGAAAAGAAAAAGAAAAAGATAGGATCTCAGACAGTTAAACTTGATGATCCTCCTAAAATAATTTCAGTTTATTCTATTGTAGGACCTAAAGAAGGTGAAGGTCCTTTGGCTTCGTACTTTGATATGATATTAAATGATGATACATGTGGAAAAGACAGCTATGAAAAAGCAGAAAGCCAGATGATGTTTACAGCTATAAGTGAAGCATTAAAAAGGGCAAATTTAAAAGAATCAGATATAGATTATCTTTTTTCAGGCGATTTATTAAACCAGATTATTTCTTCTAGTTTTGCAGCAAGAGAGTTCAGCATACCATTTTTTGGATTGTATGGAGCGTGTTCAACAATGTCTGAATCATTGAGTCTTGCATCTATAATCATGGATGGAGGTTTCGCTGATCATGTAGTTGCAACAACTTCATCGCATTTCAGTTCAGCGGAAAGACAATTCAGATTTCCACTTGATTATGGTTCACAGAGACCTCAGACCGCGCAGTGGACTGTTACAGGTTCGGGTGCAGTAGTACTGGGACATGAAGGAAAATATCCTGTGGTTACATATGTGACAACTGGAAAAGTAAAGGATTTTGGTCAGAAAGATGCTAATAACATGGGAGCAGCAATGGCACCAGCAGCAGTGGACACTATAGTAACTCATTTTAAGGATACAGGCAGAAAACCAGAAGATTATGATGTTATAGCAACGGGGGATCTTGGAAAAGTCGGGAGAGAACTTTCAGATACTCTGATTAAGGAGTATGGATATGATATTAGTGCTAATCATATTGATTGCGGGGAAATAATTTTTGATAATGAAAAGCAAAATACAGAATCTGGAGGAAGTGGATGCGGGTGTTCAGCAGTTGTGTTTACAGGGTATCTATATAAGAAACTTATGAAAAAGGAAATAAAGAAAGTATTGC
>JAEWQX010000239.1 GCA_023399035.1 Bacillota bacterium
CCGCTAATCCATTTCCCGAAGGAAACTTCATCGCTCGACTTGCATGTGTTAAGCACGCCGCCAGCGTTCGTCCTGAGCCAGGATCAAACTCTCAATAAAAAGTTTAATCTTAGCTTACTCAAAATAAAGAATTGCTGGTTTACTTAAATATTTATATCATATTCTGTTCAATTTTCAAAGATCTTGCCGGTCTCTCTCTCGACCGCTTTCTTATCATACCATCATTAGCTTTCATTGTCAACATTTATTTTTAATAAATTTTTGAACTTCTTAGCTAATTTTGTTTCTTGTTGTTGGCGTTTCCCCCCGACAACGAATATTATAATATCACGTTTTTCATAATTAATTATACCATTATAAATCATTTAATTTATTTATTCTTTTAATACTTTATTTTTCTTTTTTTTTCTCACTATAATGATATAAGATACACCAGGCTAAGTTATTGAATTTATTTAACTTTATTATTACATTTAATACATTTTATGTATTAAAAATATCCTTTTAACTTATTTCAAAATCATCTTTATTATTAATCTTTTATAGAAAAATCACCCTAATTCCTATTTTTTATTTATAATATATTATGTAATATATCTATTTTTTCTATATAAAACAGCTTTAACTCTTTAGTAGTTAAGTTTTTCATACGAAATTTATATATAATACTTCAAATTTAATATCTTATTCTAAAATAGCTACAAAAATATAAATCGACAAAGAAACATACATCTATATAAAATACACATTTTACTTTTATTAATAGGGAGATTTTAATAATGAAGAAAAAAATACTTTGTATACTTTTATCTATAAATCTGCTAGGCTTAGCCGGCTGCGGAAAATCTGCCAGTACAACAGCAGATTCAAATTCGAACTCACAAAACACTAATAACTCATCACAAATTACAGCAATAACTGAAACCTACGATACAAGCACTTCAACTGCTTCTAATTTAGAACTTAACGGAGAATCATATTATACCTGCCCTTTTTTATTTAATGGGACAGATTTAATTTTCCCAAACCCAGATGAAAATAACAGAATTTCAATAATAGCTGATCCTCTTCCCGAAAATATTCTAGAAAGTCAATCCGTTAAAGATTTTATTGATTATTCATCTGATAATATAGGTATCATAGGAGAATATCTTTATTTTGCAAACAGTTCTGATAAAAATAGCTTGTACTCATGCAAGCTTGGTGATAAAGAAATTACTAAGATCAATGATCATTCAGTTGATAAAATGATTACTGTAGGAAATCTTATATATTATAGAAACAAAGCTGATAAAAATAAACTTTATATGTACGATACTGAATCTTCAAAAGCTTCTCTTGTTACTTCAGATTCAGTAGGACAGTATATAATTAATGGTGATTACGTTATTTATCAGAATTTAAGTGATGAATCAAAATTATATTCTATAAAATTTGATTACAGCAATAAGCAGAAACTTACTGATTATACCGCTAATAGTTTTATAACTTATAGAGATGAAATACTGTTCTTTAATTCTTCAGATAATAATAATCTTTATGCATTGACTCCATCAACCTTAGACTGCAGAAGATTAAAGATAATGAATGGATTCCAGCTCCAAACTATTAACGATGCTATATACTTTATAAATGGAGATGATATAAACAACCTATACTCACTTTCCATAGATTCTACTACATCAGAAGTTACATTAACTCCTGAAATAACATTTGGAATAAACTATTACTATTTAACTTCAGCAGGAATATTCTATAGTCCTGGTATTAATGTAAATAATATTTACTACAAAGCATTTTCAAACAAGTAAAGAAAAAAGATATGCAGAGAATTTATTATCTCTACATATCTTTTTAAATATAATCAAAACAGCTATCACAGTCATTTATTATAATGAATTGACTATATTCTTAAATGTATTACCTCTTACCATGAAGTTAGCAAACATATCAAATGCAGCACAAGCCGGTGATAATGTAACAACATCTCCCGGTTCAGTTATTGATTTACATATAGAAACAGCCTCTTCTAATGTGTCTGCTCTCTTTATATCAATTTTAATTCCCTTTTCTTCTTCAAGTTTCTTAAATACACCTTCAATTTTATCGCTAGTAGCCCCAACAAGCACTAGTTCCTTTATATATGGATATCCTTCATATGCTAATGGCTCAAATGGTATATGCTTATCATATCCGCCTGCGATTAATATTACCTTCTTATCAAAAGCTTTTAGACCCGCTAATGTTCTTGTTGGACTTGATGCAATTGAATCATTATAATATTTAACTCCATCAAGTTCTCTTATGAATTCACATCTATGTTCAACACCAGTAAAAGTCATAGCGACCTTTTTCATTGTTTCTATAGATACTTCATCCTTAGTAGCAATAAATGCTGCAAGATAATTTTCAACATTATGCATACCCTTTATTACTATATCATCTTTTCTGCATACTTCTTTACCTTCTAAATAAAGAATACCATCTTCATAGTAAGCTCCGTTTTCTAATTTTCGTTTAGAACTAAATTCTCTTACAATACCTTTTGCTTCTTTTTCAAAGCCATAAGTTATTTCATTTTCTCTATTAACAACTAATATATCCTCAGCATTTTGATATAAGAATATATTTTTCTTAGAATCTATATACTCCTGCATGTCTTTGTGCATATCTAAATGATTTGGTGCTAAATTAGTACATACTGCAATATCTATTTCATCAGTCATAGTCATAAGCTGGAAGCTTGATAACTCTAAAACTACCTTATCTTCTTCCTTGATATTTTCTATTTCAGAAAATAAAGGTGTTCCTATATTACCACCAACCCAAGTCTTATATCCCTGTTCTTTTAACAATTTAGAAATTATAGTAGTAGTTGTTGTCTTACCATCACTTCCTGTAACAGCATATATTGTCCCCTTAGTATATCTAACAAACTCCTCCATCTCAGAAGTGATATATGCGCCTTCATTTTTAGCTTTTACTAATGCTTCGCTGTCAATTCTCATTGATGGACTCTTAAATACAACATCATATCCTGTTAAATTATTTAAGTATCCATTTCCTAATTCAAGCTTTACACCTTTTACTTCAAAGTCCGCTGCAACATCTCCAAGTTCTTCTTTTGTCTTTCTATCAAATCCAGTTACATCTGCACCTAGCTTTAACAGAAAGTTTATTAATGGAATATTACTTACACCAATGCCTACTACTGCAGCCTTCTTGCCACGTATATAATTTTTAAATTCATTAAAATCTTTTTTCATCGCCAATCCTCCAACTCAAATTACTCATGTATGTAATAAGTTATTTTCTAAACTTCATCTGCTTTTAATTATATCACTATGAAAAATCTTCTTCTACAACATTAAGAATGTATTCATACTTTTTCCACATGTTCTATTATTGATAATTTTAATAATAAATTATACTGATAATTATATTAAATCAAAGCTTTATATCATCATCTAAAATAAAAATATGAGCTCACTGATAAATAAATCAGCAAGCTCATACTTATATTAAAATTCTAAGCTTTTTTGAATATATGATTCAAGTTCGCTTATCTTAATTCTTTCTTGTTCCATAGTATCTCTATTTCTTATTGTAACAGCTCCATCTTCTAATGTATCGAAGTCAACTGTTATACAGTATGGAGTTCCAATTTCATCTTGTCTTCTATATCTCTTTCCGATACTTCCTGTTTCGTCAAAGTCTAAGTTAAATTTCTTGCTTAAGTCAGCATATACTTCTAAAGCTTTGTCTGAAAGTTTCTTTGAAAGTGGTAATATAGCAGCTTTAAATGGAGCTAAAGCTGGATGTAAGTGTAATACTGTTCTAGAATCTCCACCTTCTAATTCTTCTTCATCATATGCTTCAACTAAGAATGCTAATGCAACTCTGTCTGCACCTAATGATGGTTCTATAACATATGGTATGTATTTTTCATTAGTTGTTTGATCTAAGTAATTTAAATCCTGTCCTGAATGTTCTTGATGTTTATTTAAGTCATAGTCAGTTCTATCTGCTATTCCCCATAATTCACCCCATCCGAATGGGAATAAGTATTCAATATCAGATGTTGCATTTGAGTAGAATGATAATTCTTCTTCACCATGATCTCTCATTCTTAAATTTTCTGGATTCATGTTTAAGTTAAGTAAGAAGTTCCAGCAATAATCCTTCCAATACTTATGCCATTCTAAATCTGTACCTGGCTTACAGAAGAATTCTAATTCCATTTGTTCGAATTCTCTTGTTCTGAATGTGAAGTTACCTGGTGTAATTTCATTTCTAAAAGATTTACCTATTTGAGCTATACCAAATGGTATCTTCTTTCTTGAAGTTCTTTGAACTGCTTTAAAGTTTACAAATATACCTTGAGCTGTTTCTGGTCTTAAGTATATTTCTGATTTAGCATCTTCAGTAACACCTTGGAATGTCTTGAACATAAGATTGAACTTTCTTATATCTGTGTAATTCATCTTACCACACTTAGGACATACTATGTTGTTGTTTTCGATATATTCCTTTAATTGTTCATTAGTCCATCCATCAGCACTTGCTACTTCTGCACCATTAGCTGTCATATGATCTTCTACAAGCTTATCAGCTCTGAATCTAGCTTTACATTCTTTACAGTCCATTAATGGATCTGAGAATCCACCTACGTGTCCTGATGCAACCCATACTTCACGGTTCATTAAAATTGCTGAGTCTAATCCTACGTTATAAGGACTTTCTTGAACGAATTTTTTCCACCATGCTTTTTTAACATTATTTTTGAATTCAACTCCTAATGGGCCGTAATCCCATGAATTCGCAAGACCACCATATATATCTGATCCTGGGAATACAAATCCTCTGTTCTTACAAAGAGCTACAATTTTATCCATTGTTTTTTCTACTGCCATAATTTATACCTCCGAAATATATTTTTATAAAATAAAAAGACTCATATCACAAAGGGACGAAATTATAATTCCGCGGTTCCACCCTTCTTGACTTAAGTCCATCTTTCTTACCTACACTCAAAAGCTCCATTCGTTTAATACCAATGATAATTTCCACCAAACATTATCTCTCTTAAATTGATCTGTAAACTACTCTTCTTTATCAACATGCATATTTAATTTATACATTTAATTTTAGCAAAATGTTTTTATATGTCAATATAATTATTTGCATTCATTTCATTTTTAGATTATAAAACAGATTTATTTTTCTTCATGACTATTATTTCTTAATTCATAAATATTAATACTTATTTTCATTGAAATTCTCTGCTTAATCAACAAAAGCTTCATAACTTCCCGTATAATAAAAAAATTCCGCATAAATGTATGCGAAAATCTTAAATATATTATGAAAAAGGTAAAAAAAATGGCTCCGCGAAGAGGACTCGAACCTCCAACCTATCGGTTAACAGCCGAGTGCTCCACCATTGAGCTATCGCGGAACGTCATTACTTAATTTATTATAACAGGTTTTTCATATTATGCAATACCTTTTTTAAAAATTTTCTCATTTTTTTGAATACGAACTTATGTTTATGTCTATACTCCTAATATCTAATAAAAATTGGAGGTTGATTTATGAATAAAGTGTACCTACTTGGAAGAATTGCTCGTAATTTTGAATTGAAATTTTTCGATGGCGGTAAAAGATGTTATGTACAATTTCCTCTAGCCATAAACAGCCATAACAAATTTACCGGCGAAAAGATAACTGATTATATTGATATAGTAGCTTTTGATAAAAAGGCTAAAGTCATTAGTGAATACTTCTCTAAAGGAAGTCAGATTTCTATTGAAGGTCATATACAAATCGGTAATTATGTAGATAAAAATCAGCAGAAAAGATATTCAGCAAAAATAATATTAGAATCTTTTCAATTTATCGATAAAAAAGAAACTGTATAGTCATATTAATGAGCCAGTAAGTGATTCTTCTGACTCATTTTAATTTTAATGTCATTATATTTGATTCCACTTAGGACTAACAAGCTCTTGTATTATATTAATCTTATATGCGGGTACTAAAATACATTCAATAAACTGATTATAATCTACGTTTTACTTACTTATATCTCATACCTTCTATAAAGTCATATTAGACTTATATAAGGAATAATTACAAAATAAAAAACACCATACATAGCTGCATGGCATATTAAACACTTATAAAAAGGTAAAAAAATATCGCCTAACCTTATGCGAAACCTCTTAACTATATATTTAAAAAAGAATAAAAAAAATGGCTCCGCGAAGAGGACTCGAACCTCCAACCTATCGGTTAACAGCCGAGTGCTCCACCATTGAGCTATCGCGGAACGTCATTACTTAATCTATTATAACAGGTTTTTTATATTATGCAATACTTTTTTGAAACTTTTTTAAATTTTTTGTCTGATTCTATTCTTTAATAAATATAAAAGCATGCTAAGCATTATAAACACTATATTCATGTCATGTAATATTTTAAATAATATAAAATCATCATATAAAAGATTATAAAAAATACTGCACATAATAGTACAGTATACAAAATATATTTATAAAATAAAACAAAAAATATCACATAATCTTATGCGAATTATATAACTATCGATTTTAAAAGAATAAAAAAATGGCTCCGCGAAGAGGACTCGAACCTCCAACCTATCGGTTAACAGCCGAGTGCTCCACCATTGAGCTATCGCGGAACGTCATTACTTAATCTATTATAACAGGTTTTTCATATTATGCAATACCTATATTTAATTTATTTTCAATATTACATATTTTTTTATTTATTTAACTTAATAGCTTAGAAAAGCCTGCATTTGCTAAATGCAGGCTTTAATATATTAACTTTATAATATTACTATTTTTGAGGCTTCATTGTTGGGAATAATATAACGTCTCTTATAGATGCTGAGTCAGTTAAGAACATTATAAGTCTATCTATACCTATTCCTAATCCTCCAGTTGGTGGCATACCTGTTTCTAGAGCACTCATGAATTGTTCATCAAGCATGTATGCTTCATCATCACCTAATTCTCTTTCTTTAGCCTGTTGTTCGAATCTTTGTCTTTGAACTATAGGATCATTTAATTCAGAGTATGCATTACCTAATTCTCTACCGAATACAAATGCTTCGAATCTTTCAGTAAATGCGTCATTTCCTCTCTTCTTCTTAGTAAGAGGTGAGTTTTCTACTGGATAATCCATAACAAATGTCGGCTGAATCATATTTGCTTCACCAAATTCTTCATATAAAGCATTAAGAACTTCACCCTTAGTTACTGTATTTAATGGCTTAGGGAATTCTAAATTCTTTTCTTTTGCTATAGCTTGAGCTTCTTCATCACTTTTAATTTCAGAAAAATCTACTCCAGCGTATTCCTTAACTACATCAACCATAGTTACTCTTCTCCATGGTGGCATGAAGTCTATTTCTGTTCCTTGATATGTAACTTTTGTAGTTCCATTTACCTTTTCACAAACATAAGCAACCATGTTTTCTGTAATTTCCATCATGTCATTGTAATCTGAGTATGCTTCATATAATTCAATTGCTGTGAATTCTGGATTATGTCTAACTGACATTCCTTCATTTCTGAAGTTTCTTCCTATTTCATAAACTTTTTCAAATCCAGCAACTATTAATCTCTTAAGATATAACTCTGGAGCTATTCTTAAGAACATATCCATATCTAAAGTGTTATGGTGTGTTATGAATGGTTTAGCAGCAGCTCCACCTGCAATTGGAGAAAGAATCGGAGTTTCTACTTCTAAGAATCCTTTGTTATCTAAGAATTCTCTTATAGCAGATATAATTCTGCTTCTCTTAACAAATGTATCCTTAACATCTGCATTAGTTATAATATCTAATTCTCTTTGTCTGTATCTTAAGTCTGGATCTTTTAAACCATGCCATTTTTCTGGTAGTGGTTTTAAAGACTTACATGTTAATTCAAATGAGTTAACATTAATTGATATTTCACCTCTTTGAGTAGTAAATACTTCACCAGTAGCTGCTACCCAGTCACCAATATCAAAAGTCTTGTATTCTTTTAAGTTTTCTTCTCCAACTTTATCAATCTTTAAGAATAATTGTATTTTACCATCTCTATCGTGTATATCTGAGAATACAACCTTTCCTTGACCTCTTTTAGACATTATTCTACCAGCAACTGTTACTTCTTTACCTTCTAGTTCTGCGTAGTTAGCTTTAACTTCTCCAGTTGTGTGTGTTCTGTCTACCTTATAAACGTCAAACGGATCTTTCCCTGCTTTTTGTAATTCTGCTAGCTTCTCTCTTCTTAAACCTTCTTGTTCACTAAATTGAGATTCTAACTCTTGCATACTCATTTCTTCTGTTGACATTACTGTACCTCCAATTAACTTCTACTTATTCCTAATATTTCAAACTTATTAACACCATCTGGGATTTGTACTTCTACTATATCGCCTATCTTTTTGCCTATTAAAGCACTTCCAACTGGTGATTCATTTGATATTTTAAAATTCATAGGATCTGCTTCTGCTGAACCTACAATTGAATATTCAACTTCTTCGTCAAATTCATAATCTTTTACTTTAACTTTTGAACCAACTGAAACAACATCATTTGGTATTTCTGATTCGTCAACAACAACAGCATTCTTTAGCATGTTTTCTAATGTAACAATTCTTCCTTCTGTGAATGCCTGGTCATTCTTAGCTTCATCATATTCAGAGTTTTCACTTAAATCTCCATAACCTAAAGCTACTTTTATTTTTTCAGTTATTTCTTTTCTTTTAACAGTTTTTAAATATTCTAATTCGTTTTCTAACTTTTTAACACCTTCGTAAGTCATTACATATTGTTTCTTGTTTTCGCTCATATGCTGTACTCCCCTTTAAAACCTCTATTATTTATTTTAATCTCTGCTCATCTTTGCGTGAGCATATTCTTAATTAACTCACATAAACTCTGTCTATACAACAGAGTTATCTTACATAATATTTCTGTCAGGCCGACACTAAACAGCCCTCTAACCTTGAAATCATTTAACTAATTATAAATCAGCCTATATGATATGTCAATAAAAGCAAGTTAAAGTACTATGCTGTCCTAATCATTCAAATATTAATATATCAGTTTTAATTGCATTCTTCTATAGTATAGCATCTATAACAGAATATATACTATCTATATTCATATGTGTATATACTAATACTAGTGATATAAAACTTATTTTATAATTCCTTATATCTGTTCACTATATTCTTTTAATATCTTCATAACCATGCTGCTGTCATCTAAAACATTTATTTCATTTCTTACTTCAGTACATCTAGGAAGTCCTTTAATATACCATGAAGCATGTTTTCTCATTTCTCTTATAGCTTTATACTCACCATCATACTTTATAGCTAACTCATAATGTCTAAGACACATTTCAACACGTTCTTTATTGGTAACTTCACGCGGAGTTCTTCCTTCAAGTACGTCTTTTATTTGTCTGAAGATCCATGGATTTCCCTGACTTCCTCTTGCAATCATGATTCCATCACAATTTGTAAGCTGCTTCATTCTAAGTGCATCATCTGGAGTGAATACATCTCCATTACCTATTACAGGTATCGAAACATTTTCTTTTATAGATTTGATTATATCCCAGTCTGCACTTCCCTGATACATCTGTTTTCTTGTTCTTCCATGAATTGCAACTGCATCAGCTCCTGCTTGCTCCATGCCCTTAGCAAAATCTACTGCATTTACATTTTCATCATCAAAGCCTTTTCTGAACTTTACAGTAACAGGCTTCGTTGATACCTTCTTTATCTCTCTTACTATTTCATATGCAAGTTCAGGTTCTTTCATAAGAGCTGAACCCTCTCCGTTTTTAACTATTTTAGGAGCCGGACATCCCATATTTATATCTATGATGCATATATCATCTCTGTGATTAAAATGTTCTTCAACCATTTTAGCCATTATTTCTGGCTCTCTTCCAAATATCTGAACAGCAACAGGTTTTTCTTCGTCTGCTATCCTTAATAAAGTCTGAGTATTCTCACTTCCATAATATAGGGCTTTTGCACTGACCATTTCAGTGTAAACAAGCCCACATCCCATTTCCTTACACAATCCTCTAAACGATATATCTGTTACACCTGCCATAGGTGCTAGAAATACATTATTTTCAAAGGTTAAATTTCCTATGTTCATTTATACTTTACTCCTTATTCTTATAGTATAATAACTTTAACCCCTCTAATGTCAATTCCGAATCAACTTTATCTATAACATCTGTCTCCTTAGCAATAAGATTAGCTAATCCTCCAGTTGCTATTACAAACGGTTCTTCATTAGTTTTAAGTTTTTTCATTTCTTCTTTCATTTTCTTTACTATATATTCAACTTGCCCAATATAGCCGAATAAAATACCTGCCTGCATACTTGTAACGGTATTCTTACATATTACACTCTTTGGCACTTCTAATTCTACTCTTGGTAATTTTGCAGCTCTTTCAAATAAAGCATCAGAAGATATTCTTATTCCAGGACATATACATCCTCCAAGGTAATCACCATTACCTTTAACCGCACAGAATGTAGTCGCTGTTCCAAAATCTATTATTATAACTGGTCTTTTATATATTTCATAAGCAGCAACAGCATTAACTATTCTGTCTGCTCCTACTTCCCTCGGATTATCATATTTTATATTAATTCCTGTTTTTATCCCTGGACCAACTATTATCGGCTCATGGCAAAAACATTTTCTAAGCATATTTTCTAGAGAATGCATTATATTAGGTACAACAGATGAAACAATAACTCCTTCAATTTCTTTAGGATCAATATTGCTTAAATTGAACAGCTGCATTACTTGTATTCCATATTCATCAGAAGTCTTGCTTCCTTCGCTTGAAATACGCCAGCTTGCAATATAATTATTTCCATCATGTACACCTAAAACAATGTTGGTATTACCTGCATCTACAAGTAGGATCATTAAAAGCACCACCTTAATATAGTTAAATTAAAAGCAGCCCAAAGAGCTGCTTTAATCTAGAAATTTCTTAAAAATAACAATTTAATTTTAACAATTTCTGCTTATTTGTCAATAGCCTAAAGTACATTTTAGAATAATCCTATTATTTCTCCACTCTTAAGAACATCCATCTTATTCGCGGCCGGAACCTTAGGTAATCCTGGCATTGTCATGATATCACCAGTTTGAACTACTATAAATCCAGCACCATTAGAAACTCTTACTTCTTTTACAGTAATTTCAAATCCTTCTGGTCTTCCAAGAAGGCTGGCATTATCTGATAAAGAATATTGAGTCTTAGCCATACATACAGGCAGTCTATCTAAATTAAATTTTTCTAATTCAGCAATCTGCTTCTTAGCTGCTGGAGTATAGTTAACTTTAACTGCTCCGTATATTTCTTTTGCTATTGTTAGAACTTTTTCTTCAATTGTTGCTTTTTCATTATAAATTGGTGCAAAATCTGAAGTATTATTATCTAAAATATCCATTACGATATTTCCAAGTTCGATTCCACCTTCACCGCCTTTAGCCCATACATCTGATAAGGCAACCCTAACACCTATTCTATTGCAGAATTCTTTTATGTATGCAACTTCTTCATCGCTGTCTGAAACAAATTTGTTTATTGCAACTACTGGCGTCACATTGAATTTCTTGATATTTTCAATCTGCTTTTCTAAGTTTGATATTCCCTTTGCTAATGCTTCAACATTTGGAGTATTTAAGTCAGCTTTAGCTACTCCACCGTGATGCTTTAATGCTCTTATTGTAGCAACTATAACTACACATTCAGGCTTTAAATTACCATATCTGCATTTTATGTCAAAGAATTTTTCAGCTCCAAGATCAGCACCAAAACCTGCTTCTGTTATAGCAACATCTCCAAGCTTTAACGCAAGCTTAGTAGCCATGATAGAGTTACATCCATGAGCTATGTTTGCAAATGGACCTCCATGTATTAACGCTGGAGTATTTTCTAATGTCTGAACTAAGTTAGGCTTTATTGCATCTTTCATTAATAATGCCATAGCACCTTGAACTTCTAATTGTTTAGCGTATACAGGATCTCCATCTAAATTATAAGCAACTAGTATATTACCCATTCTTTCTTTTAAATCTTCTAAATCACTTGCAAGACATAATATAGCCATTATTTCTGAAGCAACAGTAATTGTAAATCCATCTTCTCTTAAAAATCCGTTAACTTTTCCTCCCATGCCGACAACTATATGTCTTAAAGCTCTATCATTCATATCAATAACTCTTTTGAATAATATTCGTCTTGAATCAATTCTTAATGCATTTCCCTGATGGATATGATTATCTATTGCTGCACTTAATAAGTTATTTGCAGAAGTTATAGCATGCATATCTCCAGTGAAATGAAGGTTGATGTCTTCCATAGGAACAACTTGAGCATATCCGCCGCCTGCTGCTCCTCCTTTAATACCAAAGACAGGTCCCAAAGATGGCTCTCTTAATGCGATTACTGCATTTTTTCCCATCTTATTCAATGCCTGACCAAGACCTACAGTAACAGTTGATTTTCCTTCTCCTGCTGGTGTTGGATTAATAGCTGTAACTAAAACAAGCTTTCCATCTTTATTATCTTTTACTTTATCATATACATTTAAAGATATTTTACATTTATATTTACCATAGTACTCAATATCATCTTCACAAAGCCCCATTTTTTCAGCAATATTTTTAATTGGCTCCATGTTTGCTTCTTGCGCTATTTGAATATCACTTTTCATTCAATTATTCCCCCCTAATACTATACAAAATTTGTATTGTTAGTTGTATTTTTATTATATCACCTCACTATATATTTTAAAAGCAGTTTTCGAATATTATAATTATTAATTTCAAAAATATTCGTATTATTTTCTTTTATTAACTAATCATTACTATATTATTTCATAAAACCCAATATTTCATTCCTGTTTTTGCACTTATACTGAACAATTTAAAATTTTCCATAAAAAAACTTGCTAGAAATTCTAGCAAGTTTCACATTAATTATTGTCAAATATTTTTTCGAACTCGTCTGCATCAAGTTTTTCTTTTTCCATTAAAGCCTGAGCAACAGCATGCAATTTACTTGTATTTTCTCTCAACAGCTCATATGCTTTGTCATAAGCTTCATCGATGAATCTCTTTATTTCCTTATCTATTCTAGCTCCGATTTCTTCACTAAAATCCCTGCTCTTTCCCAAATCTCTTCCAAGGAATACTTCATCATGCCCTGATCCATATGATATAGTACCTATTTCATCACTCATACCATATTCCATAACCATACTTTTAGCTATATGACTGGCTCTATCAATATCATTTTTAGCTCCAGTACTTATATCTCCCATGATTAATTTTTCAGCAACCCTTCCTCCAAGTAATCCTACCATTTCCTCTTTTAATTTTGATTTAGAAGTATATGAAGTATCTTCTTTAGGAAGATGCATTGTGTATCCACCAGCTCTTCCTCTAGGTATTATACTTATTTCATGAACTGGGTCACAGTTTGGAAGAAGCTTCATAACAACTGCATGACCTGCTTCATGATAAGCAGTAAGCTTTCTATCATGTTCTGTAATTACCTTGCTCTTCTTTTCAGGACCTGCAATTACTCTTGTAATTGCTTCTTCCATTTCTTCCATTAAAATTGCTTTTTTATTTTTACGAACAGCAAGCAGTGCAGCTTCATTAGTCAAATTTTCTAAGTCAGCCCCGCAGAAGCCTGGAGTTCTCTTTGCAAGTACCTTTAAATCAACATCAGGTCCAAGTGGCTTATTCTTTGTATGAACCTTAAGAATTTCTTCTCTTCCTTTAACATCAGGAGCACCAACGACAATCTGCCTGTCAAATCTTCCTGGTCTCAATAATGCTGGATCAAGTATATCAGGTCTGTTTGTAGCAGCAATCATTATGATTCCCTCATTTACTCCGAAACCATCCATTTCAACTAATAGCTGATTTAATGTCTGCTCTCTTTCATCGTGTCCACCACCAAGACCTGCGCCTCTCTGTCTTCCTACAGCATCAATTTCATCTATAAAAATTAGACAAGGTGAATTTTTCTTAGCTTCTTCAAACATGCTTCTTACTCTTGAAGCACCAACACCTACAAACATCTCAACAAAATCTGAACCAGATATACTGAAGAACGGAACCCCTGCTTCACCTGCAATAGCCTTTGCCAGTAATGTTTTACCCGTTCCTGGAGGTCCCACTAATAAAATACCCTTCGGTATTCTAGCCCCCATCTGAATATATTTAGCTGGAAGCTTTAAGAAATCAACAATTTCCTCAAGCTCAGCCTTTTCTTCATCAGCACCAGCAACATCATCAAATGTTACATTCTGACTGTCAGGAGTCATCATTTTAGCTTTACTTTTACCAAAATTCATTACTCCTCTTCCTCCGCCACCACCTTGTGACTGCTGAGTCATTATAAACATAAACAATAATATAACTCCTGCAAACAATATGCAAGGTAATATAATAGGCATCCATGTTGAATTATTAGATGGTGCCTCAAATGCCACCTTAACATTTTCATTTGGTTTTTCTTCTATTAATGAATCTATTAATTGGCTAGGAACATAAGTAATAAAAGACTTACCATCAGTAGTTTTCCCTTCTACTGTCATCTTATCTTCTTTAACGACAATGCTTTGTATTTCACTTGAATCCCACTTTTGAATAAATGTACTATATGCAATATCGCTTGAAGTTTTTCCATTCTGCCACATAGTAAGTGCTGCTAACACCAACATTACTGTACATACAATCCATACAGCTGCACTTGAATATTTCTTCATTCAGGGCCCCCCTCTCTAAATTTACTGCAATTATCACTATAAATAATTTTTCTATATTTTATTTTTCATAAATTTCAGGTTTTAATATACCTATGCAAGGTAAATTTCTATACTTCTCAGCATAATCAATTCCATATCCAACTATAAATGCATCTGGAACTTCAAATCCTATATATTTTACTGGAAGTTCAACTTTTCTTCTTGCTGGTTTATTTAATAAAGCTACTATTTCAATACTTGCTGCCTTTCTAGCCTTTAAGTATTTAAGCAGGTAGCTTAAAGTTGTTCCTGTATCTACTATATCTTCAACAATTAATATATGTTTTCCTTCAATGTTGCTGTCTAAATCCTTTAATATTCTAACTACACCTGAAGTTTCAGTTGCATTTCCATAACTTGATACCGCCATAAAATCTAATTCACAGTAAATATCAATATTTTTTATAAGCTCTGCTGTAAAAACAACAGATCCTTTTAGAATTCCAACAACAACTAAATCCTTTCCCTTATAATCACTGCTTATCTGTGATGCAAGTTCCTTAACCTTTTTACTTAAAACCTCTTCTGAAAATAGTACTTCTTGTAAATCTTCCCTCATCTTATTATTCCTTTCCTTTTACAATTACTTTTAATATATTTTTAGTTTTATTAGTAATCTTATATTCCTCAGAAACTCTTAATCCTACTATCCATGAAATATTTTCATCAAAGCATAGAAGCGGTACACTATCTCTTTCTTCTTTAGGTATCTTCATGTCAATAAATATGTCTTTTAACTTCTTACTTCCACTCATACCCAAAGGACTAATTTTATCCCCATTTTTTCTGTTTCTTAATGAGATGAAATTATTTATTTTATCAAAATCAAAATATCTTATCAGTATGTTTTGTTTTAAATTTAAACTTGAGTCATTATTAACTAATGAAAACTCAATAATATTATTTTGAAAAGCTATTTTCTTTCCATCAATATCATCTTTGTTTATTTTTATTTCCTGCTTTACATGAATATTATTATTAATTATTCTCTCTTTTATGTATATGTCACCATATATGTTTTCAGCATAAATTTTATTAGGTAAATCTATTACTTTACCCGAATTATTTTTAGCTAAATTGCAGATATCATATATGTGTTTCATTTCAAAATCATAATGAGTTTTTGAGAAATTAGTAAGAGCATATCTGATAACTCTTGTTACAACAGCTTCATGGTTATCAAACATTTTCTTTTTTATTATAAAATAGTCCTGCTGTTCTACACAATATTTTTCATAAAAACTTCTTGCAGACTTTTCTATAAATTCATTATCCTTTTGCAGTAATACAGACATTCTATTTAGTGTCTGTATTATATCTTCATTAAAATTTTCCTTAATATAAGGAAGTATATCTAACCTAATCTTATTCCTATTATATATCTTTTCAAAATTGGTCTTATCAATTCTAGGTTTTAAGTTATTTACTTCTATATATTCTTCAACTTCTTTTCTTGATAAGCATAATATAGGTCTTATAATTTTATCTCTGCACACTTTAATGCCACATAATCCTTCAATTCCAGTACCTCGCATTAGCCTGAAAAGAATGGTTTCTGCTTGATCATTTGCATTGTGTGCAGTAGCAATCTTATTATATCCATGCTCTCTTATGACTTCATCAAAGAAATTATATCTTGCATCTCTCCCTGCCATTTCTGATGACATTTTATTTTCTTTTGAATATTTATTTATATCAACCCGCTTTACAAAACAGGGAATATCAAAACTTTCACACAAGTTTTTTACATATTCCTCATCTTGAAAAGCATCCTCATCCCTTAACATATGATTTAAATGTGCAGCTCCAATTTCTATATCGAGCTCCTCTTTTAAATTATAAAGAATGTTTAAAAGACATACTGAATCCGGTCCTCCAGAAAGAGCTACCAGAATTCTGTCCTTAGGATTAATTAAATTGTTGTCTTTTATATAAGACATTACTTTTTTATACAATAATAAACACTTCCTATTACATAGTACTGTATATTATATTTTACGTATATAATATTGAAATGTAAACATTATTGTTCAAATTACTACCAAATCAATTATAAACTAAGCTTAGTTCTTAAAAATTTATATATAAATTCTAATTTGCTAAATAAATCTTTGAAACAACTACAGTCATATCATCCTTAAGTCTTCCTCCACTCAACTCTTTTGCTTTATCAAGTATCTTTTCTGATAAATCTCTAGGGTCTGCATTAATATTGCCCAAATAATTTTCAAGCCATGTTTTTTCTTCAACATTTGATTTATCTATATCTAATACTCCATCACTGACACTGACTATAATATCTCCAGCCTGAAGTTCTTCTTTTATAACTTCAACGTCTACCTCATCAACTAAACCAAAAGGCAGATTTTTAGAATTAATTGACTTAACTTCATTTCCTCTCTTAATAAATGTTGGTGCTGCACCAATTTTAACAAAAGCAGCATCTCCACTATATAAATCAACTTTATTCAAATCCAAAGTAGCATATTTCTCATCCTCAGCAAAGCGCATTCCCATTATTGAATTTACTGTATTGACTGTTATATTTTCATCAAAACCTGCTTCTATAAATTTTTCTACGAGATCTACTGTGGCTTTGCTCTCCTTACCTGCTTCAGGACCAAATCCCATACCATCACTCAGGATAGTCATATAACATCCATCCTTGGTATTGCCAAATGTATAGCTGTCCCCAATCTGGCTTTCACCACTTTTTGGCGCCATAGCATTATAAGAAACCATATAGAATTTAGATTCTTCCTGAATACTTATAATATACTCATCATTTTCATTGCTAATACTACTTTCTTCTTCAGAAATGCTTAACTTCTTTCTTGTAATATTATTTAAGATAGGTATTAATCTTCTATTTAAATAATCAGCTCCTCTATATTCATCCATGCTAATCTTTATCTTTATTTTTCCGTTTATATCTGTATAGCAGAAGATATCATTATAACTTATTGACTTCTTATTAAGCGCAAGCCTGACTCTCTTTTCAAGATCAGTATTCACTATAACCTGCTTTTTAAAATCATTCAAAAGACCATCCAATGTATTTGATATGCTGTCTATATGATATGATAAAAGTTTTCTTCCTTCTGCAAGTCTTTCCTTAATAGTTTCGTTAACTATATTATTATCAACTATTTTTTCAACATTTCTCAAAAGAGTAAAGCTTTGAACACATCTCTTTTCCAAGTCTGCTGGCATGCATATAGCATTTTCTTCATAACTTTGTATAAGTGATTGAAAAGAGTTATATGTCTGCTGAAACTCTCGTTCCCAACAAGCAGGCCTGTTTTCACAGTTTACACAACATCTGTCCGCTAAATTTTCAACCAATGCACTTCCTTTCCCTTTTATAAGAAGATTTTCGTTTTCTGTTACTGCTCCCAGACAGTTAGAAACTGTATTTAATACATTTGTCAATTCTCTTAATTTAAACGTAAATTCCTCCCTTATACTGTTTAGTTTCCCTTCATCTATATATTCTCTTTTTCTGTCTGGATTTATTTCAACTTCAATACTTTTAAATGCAGACCTAGGAATACATAAAAATAGTACACAGCTAGATAGTACTTCTACTCCAAATCTTAAACTTAAAACATTAGAATATAGACCTAATGCAAAATATATAATTATCCCTGCAAGTATTGAAAATATTTTTCCTGTATCTTTAAATATACCTACAATAAGTCCTCCAACACTGAAGAATCCTATTGACCACATCATGTCGCTTGATGCAACACCAAGTATAACTCCCATGGCCACACCAATCATTGCCCCATATGCAGCTCCTCCTAAATAAGCAACTGATAAAACTAATAATAAGGCACATATATTTTTTAAAGAGTAATCCATAAATGTAACATTCCCTATACCAGAAACTATCAAGCAGAATAATATGCTTATGCTTACTAACTGTTCTGTTGTAAATAGGTATTTATAATCAAATTCTTCAATTGAATCAACTGCATATTTAATTACATAATATATAGGCATAATCATTATTGTCTCTATAAGACATAATGTAGAATTTACACCTACATCATACTTATTTACAGTCAATCCATATATAAAGAAGGTACAGAAAATTAAAGCAAAGCCTAATAGTTCTTTCTTGACTCTTTTCTTAATGGGAAGCACAAGATAACTTATAGTTAATATAGATATTGCAATAAGATACATGTTCCCATCGCTTAATGAATTAGCAACTGTAAGATATCCACATAAGACACCAATGCCTGCGCTTACATCCTTTTGTTTATTATTTCTTGCTGAAACTGCCATTAGATATGCTATTCCAAAAGGAGCAATACCTTTGCTGTCCGACTGATTTAATAGAAGACTTACTCTTCCAAGTAATATCCCTACTATAAATATCAAAGTTAAATTTACTAATGGTATTTTTCTATCTATTTTTCTATTTGTTTTTTGAACTGTTTTTACTTCATCACATTTATCTACATTTAATCCATACTGCACACTTTCTCGCCCCACTTCCAAATAATGTAACTTGATTATAGCACCACAATTTTAAGATAAATGTCATAAGATGTACTCTACTCCTAACTTTCGTAGGACAACTTAGTCTAAAATTCTCTAATATTTATTTTTATTTTTTCAATTTCAAATTCGAATAATATTTAAAATAACTGCTATACATCTCCAACTATTCAGAAAGAAAACTTTTTCTGCTCTAATACAAATTTGTCGCTAAAATTAATTTATTAGAATTTTATACATAACTGTTTTTTCATATTTTAGAGTGTATATGCATAATGAATCTAAGTAATAAATAAATTATCCCTGATATACAGAATATTAGTATTCTGTATATCAGGGATAATCATTATATTATATACATATTAAAATCAAAAATAGATTACTCATTGCTTTTACATATAACATAGCTGCTTCATCACAAAAATATATATGAATATAGTAATAACAGAAAGCATAGATGTAAATACAACAAGCTGCGCTGCCAATTCTCCATCAGCATCCATCTGCTCAGCCATTGTAAAAGATGATACCGCAACTGGTGCAGATAACATAATCATTATACTAGCAAGTTCCACATTTCTAAATCCTAAATATATAGCAATTGGAATGAATGTCAATGGCACTATAACCAGCTTTCCTACTACTCCAATAATTAATTGTTTTATATTTTTATTAATCTTTTCTATTTTAAAAGATCCTCCGAGCACTGCTAAAGCTAGTGGAGTTGCTACTTTAGACATATCTGAAATTGTTTTTTCTAAAACCGATGGAAGTTTTATCTGTAAAACTAACATTAACACCCCTATAGCAGATGCCAGAATTAAAGGATTTGTAATAATCCCTTTAATAATTTTCTTTAAATTTATTTTTCCACCCCTAAAAATCTCCAGAACTATGACTGCTAAGAAATTAAACATAGGTACTATAACAGCTATAAGTATAGATGTTACACCTGTGCCCTCTTCTCCAAATAAAGATAAAACTACCGGAAGTCCAAATAATACAAAATTACTTCGAAATATGGCTTGTACCATAACTCCACTCTTCTTATTATCCTTTTCAATAAAAGGAATTAGTATACACGCACCTATACAGCTTATCAATATAGCAGATGATGCAAATATCATAAGTTTAATATTAATAGTTCCTTCAATTTTAGTATTATATATATTAAAGAATAATAGCATTGGTAAAAATGTCTTGAATATTAAATTATTTATTTTCTTTAAAGTATAATCATCAACAAGATTTATCTTTCTAATAAAATATCCAAACATTATTGTCAGAAATAATGGCGCTACAACATTTATAGATAATATAAAATTATTCATTTTCCTCTCCATTATTATAATTGTCTTAATTATAATTTTATAAATTATTTAACAAAAAAGACTTAAGTAAAATTACTTAAGTCTTGGTGCCGAAGACCGGAATCGAACCGGTACGGTGTTTAACCACCGCAGGATTTTAAGTCCTGTGCGTCTGCCAGTTCCGCCACTTCGGCATGGCAATATTTAATGGTTGCGGAGGCAGGACTTGAACCTACGACCTTCGGGTTATGAGCCCGACGAGCTACCAACTGCTCCACCCCGCGATATTATATTATATAAAAATATGGTGCCGAAGACCGGAATCGAACCGGTACGGTGTTTAACCACCGCAGGATTTTAAGTCCTGTGCGTCTGCCAGTTCCGCCA
>JAEWQX010000241.1 GCA_023399035.1 Bacillota bacterium
CCTGCGTGATTTAATCAATATTTTATTACAAAGGTATTGTCCAAGAATCAATGGTGGCATAGCTATGTGGATATTATCATATAATGATAAACCTCTTGCTGTTTTCAATGGGGGAACTGGAACCATGAACATTTTAAATGATGATACAGCTAAATTATCCATATATGAGATAGTAAAAGGTAATGATAATCCTCATATGTTTTTACATTATATTGGTCAAAATGTACTTGAAGAAGCTGCAAAGACAATGTTAAGAAAAGATGAATTATAATTGAAAGTTAAAAAGGCTGCAACAGAATATAATCTGATGCAGCTTTTTCGTTTAAGGAATTAGTTAATCATAATGTAGAGAAATATATATAAGTTTTTCAAAATTTCTTTAGAAATTCTTTAGTTTTATTACATGTAAATTTTTAATTAAGAAAATTATAATGTGTTTATAGTGAGATAAAGAAGGACTTATCAGATTTGACTAAATCAGATATATAAAGGAGGATGAATAGAAATAATTTAATAATAAATGATGGAAAAAGGAGTGGATTTTTAATTAAGGATGTTTTAAGCATGTTTATCTGAGTATTTCAGGTACACTTATTTCTTTTTCGTAAATAACAGTTAAGTACTATATAATTTAGTATGAAATTATTAAAATAAAAACTGAAATAGCAGATAATGCTATTTATATGATATAGCGTAGTTTAATATATAGAAATTGTGGCGATATAATTGAAAATTAACTTAGTAATTAGGAGTGTATAAAAATGAATTCTTATAGTGTATTAGTTGTTGAAGATGAAAAAGAAATATGTGACGGTGTTGGAATATATCTTAAAAATCAAGGATACAAGGTTTTTAAGGCTTACAATGGAATAGAGGGTCTTGAAATAATTGAAAAAGAAAAGATTCATATTGCAATAGTAGATATTATGATGCCTAAGATGGATGGAATTACTATGGTTATGAAGCTTAGGGAACATCATGATTTTCCAGTAATAATGCTTTCAGCAAAGTCTGAGGAAATGGATAAAATAATGGGTATTAATATAGGAGCAGATGATTATGTTACAAAGCCTTTCAATCCCATGGAGCTTATAGCAAGGGTTAATTCACAGCTCAGAAGATATGCAAAGTACTTAAATGTACTGAAAAGCAATGAAAAGAACAGTAATGTATATGTTGTTGGAGGCCTTGAGCTGAATACTGATACAAAGGAAGTAACTGTAGATGGTGAGCCTGTAAAGATGACACCAAAGGAGTTTAATATCCTTCATTTACTTATGAAGAGTCCAGGAAGAGTTTTTTCGGCGGAAGAAATTTATGAAAGAGTGTGGAAGGAAGAAGCCATAAGTACTGAAACTATAATGGTTCATGTTAGAAATATACGAGAAAAAATTGAAATTGACAGCAAAAATCCAAAATATTTAAAAGTAGTGTGGGGAGTTGGGTATAAAATTGAAAAAGTTTAGAATTGGAAAATTAAAAACCAATAATGAAGATTCCTTTGAAGATAAGACAGAAGTGATAAAAAATGGAAATGATAATATGAAAAATAATAATAGAGGAAATAATAAATTAATAATTAATTTTACAGCATTTATTTCAATCTTGATCATGGCTTTTGGAATAATGTTGTGCTATCCCAAAATAAAAGAGATTTCAAATAATGAAGATAGGACACCATATGAAGATCATAATCTTCTGAGAAATATAGATAACTGTACCCTTGTTCTTTATAAAGATATTGTAGAGAAACAAAGTGGAAGTGAAAAGAGCTTAGAAGAAATATATATTAATTCATATACGGATTATAATACTGATGAAAACGTAACTTCAAATCCTACTGAAGGTAAAAATGAAAGACGAGACAGATATGAAGAAAATGTTCTGAATTCGCTTCAGTCAAGAGTTTACAATGTTCAGTCAACATTGAATTATGATTTCAAGAACTTAGAGTATGCAGCTCTTGATAATGATGGAAATATAATAGTAAACAGAGGTATGGATAATATAAATACAGTTTTATCACAAGGGGTAGCTGGAACTGGAAGCTTGAAGGACATATATGGATTCTACGTAGTAATAAACTATGACAGCAATGGATATCCTCAAATTAAGGATTATTATGGAACAAATTTCAACTATATAAGAAATACATTTGGGCATAGAAATATAGATTCACAGTTCTCCAGTAATTATGCAGGGTATAGGATAAATTATAACAGCATTAAAGATACAACAATTGTATATGGAATACCTAAGGAATTAAAATATGATGATGAAATATCATCAATAGTCAATGAAAGAAGCAATAATTATGTAAGTAAGGATGTAATTCTAATATTCGGTCTTATAGCAGGATTCATAGTTTTATTTGCTAGTCTTGTAATCCCTTATAAAACAGAAATAAGAATTGCTGGATTTAAAAGCATATCAAAGATTCCTTTTGAAATAGCATGTATATTCTATGGAATATTGTCTGTTATATTGATAGCATCTGCAATTGGAATAACTACTGTTACTATAAGCGGTAAAGCTATTGATGTCCTAGAGTATTTAAGAATAAGGGGTATATTTGATAATGTCTTAATTTATTTATGTAATTTAGCTTTATGGATGGTTATTATATATTTTGTATTGAGTGGAATGACATACTTAAAGAGCATATTCCATTTTGGATTTAAGAATTATGTAAAAGATAGAGTGCTCATAGTAAGATGTTTCAGATATGTAGCAAAAAAAGTAGAAGATGGGTTAGATTATCTAAGCCATATAGACTTAAGTGACAGATCAAATAAGATTATCATTAAAGTACTTATAATAAACTTCATTGTACTTTCTGGAATAAGCATAATATGGTTCTTTGGAATATTTGCTGCAGCCATTTATAATGGAATATTATTTGTATTGATAAGAAAGTATTATGACAGGATAAGGGATAATTACAGCAATTTATTAAATGTAACGAATAAAATTGCAGATGGTAACTTAGATGTTGAAATAAGTGAAGATCTAGGAATATTCAATCCATTTAAGGATGAATTAAAAAAGATACAGTCAGGTTTTAAGAAGGCTGTAAATGAAGAAGTAAAGAGTCAGAAAATGAAAACAGAGCTTATTTCTAATGTGTCACATGATTTAAAAACACCTTTAACTTCAATAATTACCTATATTGATCTACTTAAGAAGAATGATATTACTGAAGAGGAAAGACAATCCTATATAGATACAATAGATAAGAAATCTCAGAGATTAAAATTTCTTATTGAAGATTTATTTGAAGTAAGCAAAGCTACAAGTGGAAATATTAATTTAAATCCAGTGAATGTAGATATTATAGAGCTTATAAAACAGATAGAAATTGAGCTTTCAGATAAGTTCGATAATGCTAAGGTTAAAGTGAAGAATAATTTTCCAGATAAAAAAGTAATTTTAAAACTAGACAGTCAGAAAACATTCAGGGTTTTTGAAAATCTTTTAAATAATGCTGCTAAATACTCAATGGAAGGTTCAAGAGTATACGTTGATATGATTGAAAGCGATGAAAATGTAGTTATAGAAATAAAGAATATGTCAGCAGTTGAAATTGACTATAAAGCTGAAGAAATAATTGAAAGATTCCAGAGGGGAGATAAATCAAGAAATACTGAAGGATCAGGCCTTGGTCTTGCAATAGCAAAGAGTTTTGTTGAGGCTCAGGGAGGAAGCTTCAGGATAGAACTTGATGGAGATTTATTTAAAGCAGTAGTAGTATTTATAAAAAATAATTAAATAATAAAAATATAATTCCTATAAAATATATTGTATATATTGAAATTAAGAAGCTATCATGGTAGAGAATGATCATAAAAGATGAGAATTATTTCTTAAGCCGAAGTGCAGATTTAAAATTTCAATATACTATTAAGAGTTTTATAGGAATTTTTTATTATTTTTATTACTTTAATTAGAATTGGAGTTATAGTATACTATAACTTAGCTGTAAGCTAAAATTAAATGATTGGAGAAGCATATGAAGAAGTTATTTCAAGTTAAAGATTTAGTATTTTATGAAGAAGATTTCTTAGAGGATATAAAGGAGTTTGAGGACATAATTCCAATAATACAGGAATTAAGCCCAGCATTATCTTATGAAATGATAGAAGTAGCAGGAGATAATGGATGCTGTGATAAAACCAAGAAAAACTTATTGGTTGAGATAATAGGATATATAGATGAAAACGATGAATTTGTTACAAAAGAGGAACGTGATGCTATGGGCATTGCAGCAGATGGAAAGACATTTGACTTATTTGTAATAACAATACATAAGTGCACTGCATGTGGAAAGTGGATTATTTCTTTATTAGAGGAATAAGAATTTATTATATATTTTCACGACTAACAAATGATGAAGAGTTAATAAGCTTGAGCATAAACGTTAAGAAGCTCATATTAAGTTTATTAAGGGAGATTCTGTTAGGTTGTTATGAAAAAATAGCTTAGCTTTTCGTAGAATTACTCGCTCTTTGAAAATTATATAAGTTTGATTATTTTATTACATGGCAAACAAGCCTGCAATAAATAGGATTTTTGCAGGTTAATCAAAGATATTGATTAATTAAATTAAGCAGCAACAAACCAAGAATGCTTAGACTTGCTATCGCTAGCGAAGCCAGCAACTTCAGCTGGAGTGTGATTGTTTAGTGATCCATGAGATCGTATAAAGTTATAGTGAAAGATAAATACAGATATTAAGTTATTAGCTTTTTCAAATGAATTAAATCCTTTTTTAGCTTTATACCAAGCTTTAAAAGTTTTATTGAAAGATTCTATAAGATTATTACTTATATCGTTGGACATTGGTGCTACAGGTATATGTTTGGAATTTGGCAAAAGTTTAGCTACAGCTTGATTATAAGAAGGTAATCTATCAGTAATAAAATTATTAGGTTCAGCAAACTTTTTAGCTTCATTAATTAAAGTAAAAGCAGAATCTTCACTACGTGATTTCGTAAGATGAAATGCTAATATAAAACGTGTTTCTGAATCTATAGCAAGCCATAGATAATACTTTTCACCATTTATAAATACAACAGTTTCATCGGCGTGCCAATCGTCAGATTGAAGATTTAGCTGAGTTTTAAAGGAATCAGCTTTCTGCTTAAAGAATGGTGCAAATTTATGAGTCCAACTAGCTATGGTTACATGAGAGACTGTTATATTTGCTGTTGCATGCAGGAAATGAGCAATAGCTCGTGTTGATGTATTGTTTAAGAAATACAATGTCAATGCTGTAAGAATAATATGTAATGGAAAACGCATTCCTTTCATAGAAAGGGAGCCGGTTAGCCTTTCACTAGATGCATCGTCAATATTTAAATTATGGTGATGTACAATCACATGGTTACATTTTTTATCTCCGCATTTATAACGATTATAGTGCTTATAAGCGTGGTGTAAGTAGGTAGCTTTACCGCATTTAGGACACCTTGGGAATTTGGATTTCTTCGGCGTGCTGACAGAGTCAGGAGCAAATTGTCGTTTGCATTTCTTACATTGATATTTTTGATTAACCTGCTTATCTAAACCAAACTTATATAGTTGGTCAGAGTGACAGCGAGGACATTTTACTTTAGTTTTGTTCATTGTTCTTCTCTCCTTTTCTAGGGGGATAATTGGTTCTTGTCTAACTTATTATATTTTCTAGTGTTTAGAAGAGCAATGTTCATATAACTTAACAGAACGTAGTTATATATAAGGAGGAATTTATGAAGAACTTATTTGAAATGTTTATAACCTTTTTTAAGATTGGGGCATTTACTTTAGGTGGTGGTTATGCAATGCTTCCAATAATTCAAAAGGAGGTAGTTGAAAAAAAGAAATGGATTGATGAAACAGAATTTCTTGATATGGTTGCTGTTTCACAATCTGCACCAGGGCCTCTGGCAGTTAATATCAGTGCTTTTGTAGGGCAGAAAATGAGTGGAATAGCAGGACTTGTTGTATCTACACTAGGAGCAATACTTCCTTCATTTATAATAATAATTTTAGTTGCATCAGTTTTTTTAGGAATAGAAGATAATCCAATTGTCCAGAGAGTATTTAAGGGTATAAGACCAGCAGTAGTGGCACTTATAGCAGTACCAGTAATAAGTATGGGAAAAACTGCAAAGGTTAATAAGAAGAATATTATTATACCTATTTTAGCAGCAGTCTTAGTAGCCATATTTAAGATTACCCCTATATACATAATTCTAGGGGCTGCTTTGATAGGAATAATAGATGTTGTAAGGAGAAGATAAGATGCTAATAAAGTTATTTTTAACATTCTTTAAAATTGGATTGTTCAGTTTCGGAGGAGGATATGCAATGCTTCCTCTTATAAAGCAGGAAGTTGTAGATATAAATAGATGGATGACTGAGGAAAGCTTTACCAACATAATTGGAATAAGTCAGGTTACCCCTGGTCCACTGGCAATTAATACTGCAACATATGTTGGATATAAAACTGCAGGAATAATTGGATCATCGTGTGCTACACTTGGCGTTACACTCCCTTCAGTAATAATTATTTTTATAATAGGGAAGTTATTGATGAAGCATGGAAATAATAAATATGCAGATGGAATTTTAAAATATATAAGATTATGTGCAGTAGGTTTGATTGCTGCAGCTGCAATTATGCTTAAAGGAGATGTTACAGCTAATGTAAGGAGTTTTCTTATATTTATATCTGCATTTATACTAAATTATAAATTCAAGATGGACCCAATCTTCTTGGTAATATTATCAGGGATTACAGGATTCATTTTATTTAGATAATTTAAAGAGGAAATAGAGTGTCAATAATAATAAATGATATAAAAGTTTTAAGTGATGTCATATGCACAGACTTTATGAAATAAGAATTAATTTTATAATGAATAACTTAAGTAAATAAATAATTATTTTCAAATATACATTTTTTTGATATAATACTGATAAATTATTTATTAATAATTATTATTAATAAATAATTTATTTTGAAGTCCTTTTATATTTACTTTGATCATATCAAGATAAAAGGATAAACATAAGGAGGAATATTTTATTGGATTATTATAAAATTGCACAAGATATATTAAAATATCTTGGCGGAAGAGAAAATGTATATGAACTTACTCATTGTATGACAAGGCTTAGAATAAAAGTAAATAACACATCAAAAGTAGATAAAGATTTATTAGGAAAAACTGAGGGAGTTATTACAGTTGTAGAAAGTATGGGCCAGATTCAAGTTGTTATAGGGAATAAGGTAACTAAGGTCTATGATGAGATAATAAAAATGCTTCCAGAGGACAGCAGTAAAAAGGAAGATATTAATAATAAGCAAAGCCTGTTCAACAATATTTTATCAACTATTTCAGGAATTTTTACACCACTTATTCCAGCAATAGCAGGATCAGGTATGATAAAGGGAATACTTTCTGTTGTTGCTATATACTATAGTAATAAATATGGAGTAAATATTAAAGAAACTCAGAGCTATATTATTTTAAATGCATTATCTGATGCAGTATTTTATTTTATGCCTATTATGCTTGCTTACACTTCAGCAAAAGTATTCAAGGCAAATGAAATAATATCAATGATTATAGGAGCAGCATTATGCTATCCTGCATTTACTGCACTTATGACAGGCGAAGATGCTGTAAGGTTTTTAGGACTCAGCGTCACTAAGGCATCATACACATCATCGGTTATACCTATCATAATATCTATTTTTGTATTATCTTATGTTCAGAAATATTTAGAAAAGTATATTCCAGAAGTAATAAAGATAATAATGGTGCCAATGTTAAGTCTTTTAATTATGCTTCCAGCAACATTATTTTTATTTGGACCAATTGGAATATATATAGGTAACGGAATCAACTTTACATATAAATTTATCTATGAATTCAGTCCAACACTCTGCGGTGCTTTTATAGGTGGATTATGGTGTGTACTTGTTATTTTTGGAGCACACAGAGCACTCCTGCCTATAGGAATAAATGATGTAGCTCAGACTGGAAGGCAGAACCTTCTAGCATTTGCAGGAGCTGCTAATTTTTCGCAGGCAGGATCGGCACTAGGCGTTTTCTTTAAGACTAAAAATCAAAACCTTAAGACAATAGCAATGTCTGCATCGGTAACAGCTTTATTTGGTATAACAGAACCAGCAATATATGGAACAAATCTTAGACTGAAAAAACCAATGGTATGTGCCGTTATATGCGGTGCAATTGGAGGAGGAATAATGGGATTTGGAGGAGCCTTTGGTAATGCCTTTGCTAATCAGGGAATCCTCACAATACCAGTTTATGCTGAGGCAGGACTAACAGGATTCTTGAGCTATCTTGCAGGATGTGCTGTAGCATTCTTTGGTTCAGCTATACTTACTTATGTTGTAGGATTTGAAGATATAAAAGAATAATTTTATTCTTAAGCAAACAATAAAAGAGAAAATTAAATATTAATATAATTAAAAAATATAGATATGTGATGCACATATATGAATGTTTAATCAATATAAAATATTTCGAAAGGAGAACTGAATTAATTAAGTATATACTCATTAATAATATCTAAATTTTTATTAAGAATTTTATCATAAATTAATGCTTATATGATTCAGTAATTTAAAAATATGACTAGTAAATTTCCAGACAACTTTTTATGGGGAGCTTCATCTTCAGCATTTCAAATTGAAGGAGCATGGGATGAAGACGGAAAAGGAATGAGCGTAGCAGATTTTAATTCATTTAAGAAATCACACATTCAGGCAGATACCAAGGTTTCATCAGATTTTTATCATAACTTTGAAAAAGATATAAATTTGATGAAAGAGCTTGGAATGAAAACATATAGGTTTTCATTAGCATGGACTAGAATTATTCCAGATGGTGATGGAGAGATAAATGTAAAGGGACTAGAGTTTTATAACAAAGTTATTGATAAATTAATTGAAAATAATATAGAGCCTTTTGTCACTTTATATCACTTTGATTTACCATTTGCTCTGGTAGAAAAATATAATGGATGGGAAAGCCGTGAAACTGTATATGCATTTGAGAGATTTGCAAAAATCTGCTTCAAGGAATTTGGCGATCGAGTAAAGCTATGGCAGCCACACAATGAACAGAACCTTATAGTAAGGGTTAATGAGAGAATAAACATATATGATGAAAAAGATGAACTTAAAATAGATAAAATGCGTGCACAGATGGATTACAATATGTGCCTTGCTCATGCACTTGCAACAAATGCATGTCATGAGATGGTAGAAGGCGGAAAGATAGGTCCAGCAGTATCATCTTCAGTAACATATCCATTAACATGCAGCCCGGAAGATGTTTATGCAGCACGTATGAATGATAACTTTAAGGTTTATTACATGCTTGATATGCATCATTATGGAGAATACCCAGGATATTATATGAATTATCTTAAGAAAAGAGGCATAATTCCACATATGGAAGAAAGCGATAAGGCAGTTTTAAAAGCTGCAAAGATGGATTTTATTGCAGTAAATTATTATAGAACTAATTGTGCATCTGCACTTCCAGCAGATGAAGAGCATCCTTTTGGAAGCAGGGAAGGCACTGTTGATTTTGATATGTTTGGTTTATTTAAGATGTCTATGAATCCAAAGCTTACAGCTAGTGAATATGGTGCTGCAATAGATCCAAGCGGACTTAGAGTAGCTTTAAATGAATACTGGCAGAGATATCATGTTCCTTTAATAATAACAGAAAACGGACTTGGAACTCCTGATGTTGTTGAAGATGGAAAAATTCATGATGATTACAGAATAGATTATTTAAGAAGTCATATTGAAGCTTGTGAAGATGCCATAGAAGATGGCGTTGAAATGATGGGATATTGTCCATGGTCATTTATGGATCTTCTAAGTTCAGCTCAAGGATTCAGAAAGCGTTATGGATTAGTTTATGTGAATAGAACTGATCATGAGACAATGGATTTAAAAAGAATAAAAAAAGATAGTTTCTATTGGTATCAAAATGTAATTAAATCTAATGGAAGCATAAAATAGAAAGATTCTTTTAGATCTGTTTCAAAACAAGGTATATTGGGAAAAATAATTTCGATTATATATACATAAAATAAGAATACAAAGGAGAAATTTATATGAATATAACATTTAAAGGTAAAAACGTAACTCTAGAAGGAAATGAAGTCAAAGCAGGAGATAATGCTCCAGATTTCAATCTTACAGATAATAGTTTAGGAAATGTATCATTAAGCGATACAAAGGGAAAAAGAATTTTTGTTGTTGTTCCATCAGTAGATACACCAGTATGTGACAGGGAAATAAGAAGATTTAACGAAGAAGCAGCAAAACTTGATGGTGTTAATATATATGTAATATCTATGGATTTACCTTTTGCACAGATTAGATGGTGTGGATCAGCTGGTGTAGATAAGGTAACAACATTATCTGATTATAAAAACAGAGATTTTGGGAAAAATTATGGAACTTATATCAAGGAAGTAGGATTGCTTGCAAGATCAATTTTTGTAGTTGATGAAAATGATAAGGTTATTTATGTTGAATACTGCAGTGAAGTTTCAAGTGATCCGGATTATGAAAGTGCATTAAATGCAGTAAAAAGCTTATAAGGAGAAATACGTGGATAGAATAGATGAACTTAAATCTTTAATAAGATTTTATGAAGAGCAGCTAGGTGAAGATGAAGGCGATTTATATGAAGAATATGAAGTGGAACTTGTAGCTGCTATAGATGAATTGAATAAATTAACTAAAAAGAATTCATAATTATAATGTCAAAATAACGTAATATTTTATCAAAATTATATAAGAAATCTTCTCTCAAAGTATATATACTAAAAGTATATTTGAGGGGAGGTTTTTTTATGAGAAATGAATGGTGGCATGATAAAGTCGCATATCAAATTTATCCTAAAAGTTTCAATGACACTAATGGTGATGGCATAGGAGATATAAGAGGTATTATTAAAAAACTGGATTATTTAAAGGAGTTAGGAATAGATATTATATGGATTTCACCTATGTATAAATCACCATTTATAGATCAGGGATATGATATTTCAGATTACTACAGCATAGCACCTGAATTTGGTACAATGGAGGATTTTGATGAATTACTGGCTGAAGCTAAGAAAAGAAATATGTATATTTTAATGGACTTAGTCATTAATCATTGTTCAGATAAACATGAATGGTTCCAGAATGCATTAAAGGACCCATATGGAGAATATGCAGGATATTTCTATTTTGAAAAAGGAAGGAATGGCAATCCTCCAAGCAATTATCGTTCTCATTTTGGAGGAAGCGCATGGGAGCCTGTAGAAGGTACAGATTTATACTATCTTCATTTCTTTGCAAAGGAACAGCCGGATCTTAACTGGAATAATCCTAAAGTCAAGGAAGAACTTTTTAAAATGGTAAACTGGTGGCTGGATAAGGGCCTTGCAGGATTTAGAATAGATGCAATCATGAATATAAAGAAGGATTTATCATTTCCAGACTTTGAGCCAGATGGTGATGACGGACTCGTACATGTTCGTAAAATGGTAGAAGAGGTAGATGGAATAGGAGAGCTTCTTGAAGAACTTAAGCATAACACATTTGAAAAGCATAATGCATTCACAGTTGCAGAGGTTTTCGATAATAAAGAAGAAGAATTACCAGAGTTTATAGGAGAAAATGGACACTTTTCAACAATGTTTGATTTTTCTGCAGAAGTGCTTGGGCATGGGAAACATGGATGGTATGATGCTCAGAAAGTTACATTTGACTCTTGGAGGAATGCTATATTTGAATCTCAAAGAAAGGCTATGGAAGTTGGATTTATGGCCAATATTATTGAAAATCATGATGAGCCCAGAGGAGCATCACGTTATCTTCCAGATTATGCTCAAAATGATAAAGGCATAAAGATGCTTGCAACTACAAGTATATTATTAAGAGGAATTCCATTTATATATCAGGGACAGGAAATTGGAATGAGAAACTGTCATATGGAAAGTATTGATGAGTATGATGATATAAATACAAAAAATCAATATAGTATTGCTTTAAAAGCTGGTCTTAGTGAGGAAGAAGCACTTAAAGTATGCTATGAAAGAAGCAGGGATAATGCACGAACTCCTATGCAGTGGAGCAGTTATGAAAATGCTGGATTTACAGTAGGAAAGCCATGGCTTAAGGTAAATCCTAATTATAGAGATATAAATGTTGAAAAACAAGAGCAAAATAAGGATTCTGTTTTAAATTATTATAAGAAACTTATTTCCCTCAAGAAATGTGAAGAATATAAAGAAGTATTTACTTATGGAAGCTTTGAACCAGCTTATATTGATAAAGAAAATATTTTTGCATACTATAGAAAGAATAGTGATAAAACAATACTTGTAGCTGCAAATTTTGGAAGGTATGACTGTACTCTTGAATTTGAAAATAAAATAGGAAAAATCTTATTATCTAATACAGAAGATAAGGATATATGCGATGGAAGAATTAACTTAAAATCCTGTGAAACAGTTGTTATTTTATTTATATAATAAGAGGTGTAAGTATGAATCAAAAAGAAAGAATGTTAAAGGGACTTCCATATAAGGCGTGGCTTGATGGTCTTAGTGAGGAGAGAATGGAAGCAAAGCTTAAGATATATGAGTATAACATGTGCAGACCTGATAAAAAGGAAAAAATGACAAAATTAATTAAAAGCATACTTGGAAAGACAGGCCAGGAAATTCATATTGAGCAGCCATTTCACTGTGATTATGGAACAAATATAGAAGTGGGTGAAAACTTTTATTCAAATTATAACTGTATAATGCTCGATGTAGGAAAGATAACAATAGGTAAAAATG
>JAEWQX010000008.1 GCA_023399035.1 Bacillota bacterium
CTATAATGTTATTCATAAGTATTATCACTTGTTTATTTATTGCCTGTTTATATTTTAATACTTATGTAGACGAAAAGTTAAATACACAAATTGTTATATTTATCAAAGAAGTAATTTAAGATATCGCCGTAATCTTCAAAGGCTAATCCTGACAGCTCACATGTATCAGTTATTGCTTCAATTTTTAGCTCCATAGGAATTTCACTTATTTTGTTATAGGTATTTTCATCTGTGTTGTATGACTGACATATTGCTTGTTCTAATTCTGATTCATCAATTCCCTCTTCATGAAAGATATCTAAAAAAATCCTGTCTGTATAAATTTTTTCTTCCTGCTCTGTAAACACTTTTTTCATTTATTATAGCCCCCTATATTTGTATTATTTACAAATATTATAATATAATTCCAAAGGACTATAAATAGAATTAGACATAAAATTAAACATAATAAAATAAACTGGATAAGAGTTCAGCCATAAGCTAAACATCTTACCCAGCATGTATACAACAGTTGAAAGTGATATATACCCTACATTATGCAGTAATTATAATATAACGGATATTATTAATTGTCAATGGTAAAATTTATTTTATTAACTTTTTAGCTTCTCCTACAAGCTTGTAAAGCATATTCATAGCTTCCATAGGATTTAAGCTTAAAATGTCAGTTTCACTTATTGAATTTATAAAGCTGTCCTTTTCAAAGGAATCAAAATTAATCTGCATAGTATCACTGCTGTGATCAGCTTTATTTTTATTAGCCTGTTTTTCAATGTTTATCTGCTTCTTAAGATGATTTATTTCATTTTCAAGCTCAGAAATATTATTAATGTATTCTTTTGTCTTATATTCATATTCCTTTAATTTATCATCTTTTGCTGAAATTTCATTGACCTTTTCTATAAAAGCTTTTTCAGTTTCATTTATACGTTCTTCATAAGTCTGTATATCTTCTGCAATGCTGTTATTTGATGATTCCATATCAGTAGCACTTTCTTTAATGCACTCATTAGAAGATGTCATATGGCTTATATCAACTTTATTAGCAGTTTCAAGATCTAAAAGAATTTCCCTGGCTCTTTCAATGACTGCACTTGGCAGACCAGCAAGCTTAGCAACTTCTATTCCGTATGATTCGTCAGCTCCGCCTTCAACTATCTTTCTTAGGAATATAACGCTGTCTTCATTTTTCTTTACAGCTACAGAATAGTTTTTTACACCTTTTATTGTGCCTTCAAGCTTAACAAGCTCATGATAGTGTGTTGCAAATAGTGTCTTACATCTTAAGTCTTCATTTTTAGTTATGTATTCAATAACAGACCATGCAATAGACAATCCATCATAAGTTGAAGTACCTCTTCCAACTTCATCTAGAAGAACAAGACTCTTGCTTGTTGCATTTTTTAATATGTTTGATACTTCCCACATTTCAACCATGAATGTAGATTTACCTCCAGCAAGGTCATCAGAAGCTCCTATTCTTGTAAATATCTTATCACATATTGATATGTTTGCAGATACTGCTGGTACAAATGAACCCATCTGTGCCATAAGTGTTATCAATGCAACCTGTCTCATGTATGTAGACTTACCTGCCATATTAGGCCCAGTGATAATAAGAAGTTCTTTATCATCTTCATTTAAAACAGTATTATTTGATACAAATTCTCCTCTTCCTATTACTTTTTCAACAACAGGATGTCTTCCTTCCTTTATATCAATTATTCCATCTTCATTGATCTCAGGCTTTACATAATCATTTTCAAGAGCAATAAGTGCAAGTGTTGAAATACCATCAAGGTCAGAAATTATTCTCGCACTCTTTTTAAGTCTTGCTATATGCTTTTCTACTTCATTTCTTATTTCCATGAATAAGGCATATTCAAGGTTTACAAGTTTTTCTTCAGAACTTAAAATTTTGTCTTCCATAACCTTAAGTTCTTCAGTTATGTATCTCTCTGCATTTGTAAGAGTCTGCTTTCTTATATATCTTCCTTCAGGAATTGAACTGAAATTAGCCTTGCTTATTTCAATATAATATCCAAAAACTTTGTTATATCCTACTTTTAATGATTTAATTCCTGTAAATTCCCTTTCACGATTTTCAAGAGCTGCTATCCACTCTTTTCCATGAAGCTTGCTCTGGCGAAGTTCATCTACTTCGCTGTTATATCCGTCTTTTATTATATTTCCTTCTTTGATAGTAAGACTTGGATCTTCTTTTATTGATTTTTCAAGAAGCTCCCTTATATCATCAAGAGTATCAAGGTTTTCATAATATTCAGTTAAAAGCGGTGATTTTGCATACTTTAAAAGCTCTTTTACTTCAGGTATTCTGCAAAGTGAAGATTTTAATGAAAGCATATCCTTGGCATTTACGTTTTGATTTGATATCTTTCCTACGATTCTTTCAATATCATATATTTCTTTAAGTGCAGTCCTTAAGTCTTCATTAAAGCTTATAGAGTTAAATATTTCTTCAACTCCGCTGAGTCTTTTTTCAATTTCAGATTTTATTATCAGAGGTTCATCAATCCATCTTCTTAATGTTCTTCCTCCCATGCTTGTTGCACTCTTGTCAAGAACCCATAAAAGTGAACCTTTCTTAGTCTTTTCCC
>JAEWQX010000094.1 GCA_023399035.1 Bacillota bacterium
CAATTAGAAAAAGAAGCTAAAGAATATATTTTAAGAAATATAAAATCTGCAGCTAATACAAAAATAAATTTAATAAGTAAGCTTAGAACATTTAAAGGTGATACAGACTTAGAATTAACTTTAGAAAACTTTTTAGATTATCATAATCTATCATTAACAGATTTTTATGGAAAGTCTAAAGACAGAAGCTTTTCAAGAATGTGTGTACTTGCAGAAGAAAAAGAAGATTTTTATGATGAAAATGAAGATATAATAACTAAAAAGCTATATAATTTATTATTTATTAATTCAAGAAGATTAATAGAGTTTATTATTAAAATAATTAATAACTATGATAATATTTCAGAAGTTGATTTTAATAATGAAGAAAAATTAATGTTAAATATGATGTATTATATTTTCTATAATGATGCACCTAATAAAGTAGAATTATCTTCTATAAATGAAGGAATTAATAAATTGCTTAGTAATAAAACTATGATGAAAGAAGTTTGTGACATATTAAATTATAATTATAAACATATTGAATTTATAGATAAGAAGGTTGATTTAGGCTTTGATTGTCCTTTAGATTTACACTGTGATTATACAACTGATGTAATTATGGCTGCTTTTGGATACTTTAATGAAGAAAAGAAGCCAGCTTTTAGAGAAGGTGTTAAGTATTTTGAAGATAAGAAAACAGATATATTCTTTATAACATTAAATAAGAGTGATAAAGACTTTTCACCATCTACACTATATGAAGATTATGCAATTAATGAAAAGTTGTTTCACTGGCAAACTCAAAGCAAAACTTCAATACAAAGTACAACAGGACAAAGATATATTAATCATTTAAGTAATGGTAATAAAATAGCTCTTTTTGTTAGAGAATATAAAACTAGAGATGGACTCACATCACCATTTACCTATTTAGGTACTTGTGAGTACAGAAGTCATATTGGTGATAAACCAATTAGTTTTGTATGGGAGTTAGATGAGGAAATTCCAGCAAGTATGATAAATAAAGCTAATAAATCAATAATAATTTAGTAAATGGAATTTAAGTGAAAATAAAGAAGATGAAATTCAATTTTGAGATTTTAATAATGCAGTCTTTCCTATAAAATACAGAAATCATCTTTTAACTTAGGTTATTCTTTTTTTGCTGTCCTTGACAAAGGGAACAGTTTATTTAGTGCTAGCTTTTTCTTCACTTTAAATTTACATAATGGCTATAACAGTATAGAATATATAAAGAAATTATTTATTACAAAGGAGGAATATGATGAATACATTAATTAGTGCTGATAATACTTGGGCACTTTTATCAATTATGTGTGGCTCTGTAGCTATATCAATATGGCTTGAACAGAAGTATACGTGGGCATCTAAAATTTCTGGTGCAATACTTGCACTGATTATAGCAGTATCACTTACAAATTTAAATATAATACCAGCAAACAGCCCGTTATATGATGATGTAATATGGGGATTTGCAGTACCGCTTGCTATACCATTATTACTTTTACAATGTAACATAAAAAAGATATGGAAAGAGACGGGGAGACTTTTAATTTCCATTCGCGTGGTCTAAATCCATCGTCTTTAGACGGTATAAGCTTTTAGCCTTTTAGGAAATTAAAAATATGACCATACTAATATTGGGTGATGAATTAGTATGGAAGAATACAATAAAGGAAGTCATACTGTATATGACATTAAGTATCATATTATTTGGGTAACAAAATACAGATACAAAGTTCTAAATAGAGAAATAGCTTCAAGATTAAGAGAACTTATCCGTCAAGGCTGTGAAGCCAGAAATATTACTATTGTTCGTGGAAGTATTGGAAAAGATCATGTTCATATGTTGATTGGATGTTCTCCCAATATTGCACCCAGTAAGATTGTGCAGTATTTAAAAGGTAGATCATCAAGATTAATTCAAGATGAATTTCCAGAATTGAAGAAAAGATACTGGGGGCAACATTTATGGGCACGAGGATATTTTTGTGCAACAGTAGGTAGTGTTACAGAAGAAACTATTAAAAAATATATCGAAAATCAAGAACTTGGAAGCCAAGAAGATATATTTAAAATAGATCAATAAAGAGTTTCAGTCGTGTTCTTTAGGTTGCTTCAGCTAATGGTCTTTTAGAAGGATTAATCCTTAAGAACATGACTTTCAGTCAAAGGTATTTATACCTTAAATCCACCTACTTTAGTAGGTGAGTAGTTTAATTATCTTTGTAATAGGGGCAGTAGGATCATGTATGGGAGCATTTATTTCTTATTACTTATTAAAAGATAATATTAGTGAATTAAATGGCCTTGCTGCGATGATGACTGGTTCTTACATAGGAGGGGGGATAAACTTTACAGCCCTTGCTGATGCATTTAATGTATCGGGAACTATGATTTCAGCAACAACTGTAGCAGATAATCTTGTAACAGCAACTTCAATGTTTTTACTATTATCGGTGCCAGCTGTAGGATTCTTTAGAAAACATTTTAAACATCCTCATGTAGATGAAGTAGAGAGATGTACTGATGGTGGAAATGCTGAAAATGCAGCTGCTGCATATTGGGCAAAGAAAGAAATTTCTTTAAAAGACATTGCAGTTAATTTTGCATATGCTTCAATTGTTGTTACTATTTCAAAGTTAATTGCAGAGGGATTATCTAATGTTATTCCAACAGGAAACATAGTGCTTAATATGTGCAATACTTTCTTTGGAAGTCAATATATCTGGATAACTACATTATCTATAATCATTTCTATGATTTTTGAAAAGCAAATTGAAAAACTTTCAGGTTATAATGAACTTGGTACATATTTGATTTATTTGTTTTTCTTTGCAATAGGTGTTCCAGCATCTATACCTATGATTATAGTAAATGCACCTTTATTATTTGTATTTACATTAATAATTGCTTTAACAAATATGCTTTTCTGCTTTGTATTTGGAAAGCTTTTAAAGTTCGATTTAGAAGATATAGTTTTAGCATCTAATGCGAACATAGGAGGCCCAACAACAGCAGTAGCTATGGCAATATCAAAGGGATGGACTAAACTTGTTGGCCCAATTATGCTTATTGGAACATTAGGTTACGTAATAGGAACTTACTTTGGAATAATTGTTGGAAGTTTATTAGGAGCATAATAAGGCAACATGATTGCACAGTCCATCTTATGAACTAGGTAATAATTTTAGTTTGGAACTGTGAGGACTGGACATTAAAAGTAGTTTGGTAGTTATTGGTTTTGAGAGTTAGTTTTAATAGCTAACTCTTTTATTATATGAAATTCTTTATATAAATTATAGGATAGTAACATAATAAAGAAAAGTGCCTGCAACAATTAATAAAGATTCGGTTGCAGGCATTATTAAAATTTTAAATATGTAGAAATAATTTTATCGACATTATTCATCTTTTATACAATTGACATGATTAGTTATTGTTAGATCAAATGCATAGAAATAATACAGATTATATTATTCTATTATTACATAACATAACTTTAACAAAATATTATATAATGAATTCCAAATTAATATACGAGATGTTGAGATGACAAAAGATGAAAAACAACCATTAATTATAAAAAAGGTATTGACATTTCCTTATAATAGATATATATTAAGTATATAGAAACTTAGTAACAAAATGAAACTAAGATAAAAGGTGTGAGGATAATGCAGGAAGATGTAAAGAAAAACTTTCAAAGTGAAGAAGAGTTTCTAAAATCCTATGAGCCAAAGGATTATGAGAGGCCTTCAGTCACTGTTGATACACTTGTTTTTACAGTAACTCAAAAGCCAAGTGAGGATATTAGAAAGCTTGATAAAAAAGAACTTAAGATTCTTCTTATTAAAAGAAAAAATCATCCGTTCATAGGAAGTTGGGCATTTCCAGGAGGCTTTGTTAAACTTACAGAATCTTTAGATGAAGCAGTTGAAAGAATGATTAAAGAAGAAGCTAATATGAACAACATTTATTTTGAACAGCTATATACTTATGGAGATGTAAAAAGAGATCCTAGAATGAGAGTTTTATCTGTAGCTTATATGGCTCTTGTTCCTTGTGAAAACTTAAAACCTAAAGCAGGAAGAGATGCCTCTGAAGTACAGTGGTTTTCTATTAAAAAGGAAAGGTTGGATGAGGAAAAGTGGCTTTTAAAATTAATGAGTGATGATAATAAAACGGAAATAACTTATGAAGTTTTAGAGAGGAAAGTTAGAAGAGGGAAGGCATTAGATAAAGAAATTATTGTTAATGAAAAAGCTTTAACTAACGAAAAACTTGCCTTTGATCACTATAAAGTTTTAGTAGATGCTATTTCAAGACTTAAGAATAAAGTTGAATATACACCTGTAGCTTTTAACCTGGTAGGAGAGTATTTTACAAGATCAGAAATTCAAAACATCTATGAAATTTTATTGGATAAGACTTTAACTAGAGTTGAGCTTTGGAGAAAGATAAAGGACATGGTTATAGAAACTGATAAAACCAGTAGTGAAAAAGGGCATAGGCCTTCAAAATACTATAGATTCAATGAAAAGTGGATTAATTGCTGATGGGAAAAATCTCATCAGCACTAAAATAAATATTTTTTTAAAAATACTTAGTAACAAAATGACACTAAGAATTAAATGCAAGGGAGATGTTTATAATGTTAAATTTCAAATT
>JAEWQX010000102.1 GCA_023399035.1 Bacillota bacterium
ATCATTCCATTCCCTATACTAAAATTAAACCATTTACGGGAATGGAACGAACGTATTTTCCTTTTTTCAAATTGAACTTATCAGATTATTATCAACAAGAACCTTCAAAGAAAAACTTCTTTCAATATTATCACTGAATCTAATTTTAGCCCTATCTCCATCAAGCTCAATAATTTCACCATTTCCATAAGTTTTATGAACTATTGTACTTCCCTTTTCATATCCATAAGTATCTGGAGGTAGTTTATCAAACCCTCCTTCAATAATAAATCTTGATATATCCTTAAACTGTCCTTTTCTATTTCTTGGAGAAAATAAATACAGGTTATCTATAGCACGTGTTATACCAACATAGAATAATCTTCTTTCTTCTTCAAGATTATTTTCCTTACTAGATGAATGTGGCATTGTATCTTCGCATGCATTTATTATGTAGACATTTTTAAATTCCATACCTTTTACGCCATGGATTGTGCTTAAGATTACGCCTTTACGATTCTTATTTTTTTTGCTTGCATCTATACTTTCTTTGACTTCTTCTATATGTGCTAAAAATTCAAATATAGTCTTATATCCATCTGCAGAAAGCTTAAATTCTTCAACTATATCTTCCAGATCGTCAAAACTCTGATTCATTCTCTTGGCATATTCACGAATATGATCTATATATCCTAAATCAGTTATTATATATGATATAGCAGACGCTAATGATATTTTATTTAAATAATGAATATCTTTCCTTAATTCATCTAGTTTTTTCTTTTGAAAAGGAGGTGTATCTTCCTTATTTATCAATATATCAAATGGTGTCTCTTCTTTATAATAAGTCCTGACATATGCTAAGTTTGCTTTGCTGACGTATCTGAATGGTTTATTTATTATCTTAAGAAAACTTTCCCTGTCAAATTCATTTACTGAAAGCTTAAGATAAGCAATTATATCCTTACATATAAAATGCTCGAAGAAGTTATACTCCCTGTCTATAAGCGTAAAGGGAATTTTTCTCTTTGTAAGCACATCAATAATACTCATTGATTCAATATTTGTTCTATATAATATAGCATTATCCTCATAAGGAACATTTAATTTTTTATTGTCCTGTACTATATCTGCAATAGCCTGCCCTTGAGTTTTTTCATTATAGGAATTGAACCATTTAATAGAACCATCATTTTGTTTATTCCATTTTATCTCCTTGTTATTTCTTTCCTTATTAAACTTTATAACTTCTTTAGATTTTTCAACTATATTTTTTCTGCTTCTATAGTTAATTGATAGATAATGTTTTTTTCCATTTTCAAACATCTTATCAAAGCTCACCATGTATTCAGGCTTAGATCCCCTAAATGAATAAATACACTGGTCTTCGTCTCCTACTGCAAATAGAGAGTTATTGCTGTCTGTATTTATCATCTTTAAAAAATCTATCTGCATTTCATCACAATCTTGAAATTCATCAACTAGTATATATTTAAATAATCGTTTATATCCCTCAAGAATATTTGGATTATTCTGAAGCATTTCAAGAGTTTTTATTGCAAGATCATCAAAATCCCACTTATTATTTTCTTCTTTATAATGTTCATATGTGGTATATGCTTCTTCAAATATTTCTCTTGAAATAGATGGTTTAAAATCAGTTAATGACTGCCTTGATGTTTTAAAAAGAGAAATATTATTTATAGTTTCTTTTACCTTATCTTCATTTACTTCATCAAAATATTTATTTAAAATACTGCTCACTATTTTATGAACAATACCGCCATCAATTATATCTATTTCTCTTCCGCTCCTTAAAAGAATCTTATAAAACAACCCATGAAAAGTTCCAAAGAATGGAGATCTTTCTGCATTAAATGTAGTTTCATATCTCTTCTTCATGTTTACTGCTGCTGCTTTAGTAAAAGTTATTATTATAATATTCTTATCTGGTACATGCAATTCATTTACTAAATGATTTACTCTGTTAATTATTACTGTTGTCTTTCCCGAACCAGGTGCTGCAACAATCAATGCATTTTTATCATTTGTCTTAACTGCATCATTTTGATATATATCTAAATTATACCCCACTATTACCCATTCCTTTCATTGGTACTTTAAACTGATGGTTATAATATTTCCTTAAATTATATCCATATCATAGACTTTATATAATTTTATTGTTAACAATATTTTTATCTTAACATCATTGAAGATATAATAAAATTATATTTTTATAGTTAATAAGATGATATATGGTAATAATAAATATAAATGCTTATAAAATACCTATATATATTAATCTGCCATATTGAAATTTCAGTATATTTACAGTAAAATCATGATTTATATTATACACCACAAAAGTGCAAGTATATTGTAATGTAGGAATTATAGTTGTACAATAAACTTATATATTTTATTTTTCCAAGTTATTTATTGTTAAAATAATATTTTTATGTATTAATTAAAGGAGATTATTATGAGTAATAAATCTAAATTCAATGTAAGAGATGATAGAAATCTTACAATGCTTGTAGACTTCTATGAATTAACTATGGGAAATGGTTATTTCAATCAAGGTCTAAAAGATAAAATCGCTTACTTCGATATGTTCTTCAGAAGAGTTCCTGATGGAGGCGGTTATTGTATAATGGCTGGCGTAGAACAGCTAATTGAATATTTAAAAAATTTAAAATTCACAGATGATGATATAACTTATCTAAGAGATAAAAACTTATTTTCTGATGAATTTCTTAATTATTTAAGAGACTTTGACTTCTGCTGTGATGTATGGGCTGTGCCAGAGGGAAATCCTGTATTTCCAAGCGAACCTCTTGTAACAGTAAGAGGCCCTGTAATTCAAGCTCAATTCCTTGAAACTATGATTCTTCTTACTGTTAACCATCAGACATTAATTGCTACAAAGGCTAACAGAATATGTCGTGCTGCTGAAGGACGTCCTGTAATGGAATTTGGTTCAAGAAGAGCTCAAGGATATGATGGTGCTATTTATGGCGCAAGAGCAGCTATAATTGGAGGCTGCAGCTCTACTGCATGTACTTTATCAGATAGAATGTTCAACATTCCTGCTGTTGGAACAATGGCTCACAGCTGGGTACAATTATATGACACTGAATATGATGCATTTAAAGCGTGGGCTGAAATATACCCTGATGATTGTGTACTATTAATAGATACATATAATGTAATAAAATCAGGAATTCCTAATGCTATAAAAACTTTTGATGAAATATTAAAACCTCTTGGCAAAAGACCAAAGGGTGTAAGAATAGATTCTGGTGACATCACATATCTTACTAAAAAATGCAGACAAATGCTTGATGAGGCAGGATATGAAGACTGTAATATAGTTATCTCAAACTCTCTTGATGAGCACATAATAAAAGATGTCTTAGATCAAGGTGCATGTATCGATTCTTTTGGTGTTGGTGAAAGATTGATTACAGCAAAATCTGAACCTGTTTTTGGCGGAGTATATAAGCTTGTTGCTTTAGAAAACGGGAATGAAATAATCCCTAAAATAAAAATTAGTGAAAATGATGAAAAGATAACTAATCCAGGTTTTAAAAAGATAGTAAGGCTTTTTGACAAAAATTCTCACAAAGCATTAGCAGATCTTATTGCTTTAAGAGATGAAAAAATTAATGAAAAAGAACCAATAGTTCTATTCAATCCAGTTCATACATGGAAAAGAAAGAAATTTAACAACTACTATGTTAAAGAACTTCAAGTTCCTATATTTGAAAAAGGTAAATGTGTTTATGAATCGCCTACTGTGCTTGACATAAAGGAATTTGCAAAAACAGAAACTGATAAACTATGGCCAGAAGTATTAAGATTTGAAAATCCTCATACATATTATGTTGATTTATCTCAAAATCTTTGGTCATTAAAACAATCATTACTTCATAAATTTACTGATTCTTATGAATCATAAAATAAAAAATGGATTTGAAATTAATCAAATCCATTTTTTATTTAAATATTGACATTCGATTTTTTATCATCATCATATGAAGATAAGCCTAAAAAGCTGTAATCATCTTTAATAATATCTTTAAAACTCATATCATTGGATAAACACTCTTGAAAAATACATTGATCTTCATCACTTATTTTCCCATTTTCACTAATCATCATAGGACACTCTTTATAACAGTCAACTGTCTTCTTATTAGTTGACCAAAATGGACATTTACTCATAAATCCTCTCACCCTTTACCCTAACTAAAACTATTTCCCCTTAATTTATGAATACATTATATTACATAATATAGTAAAAGTAAAGTTTTTACATATAATATATTAGCTCCTATTATCACTAAATTAAAAAGAACAGCTTAAAAATAAACTGCTCTTTTAATCTATTAAACTTGTCCATTGTTTTTTACTGCTGAAATATTTATAATTTCATTTTGGAAGGCTTTAAGTAATGCTTTTTCTAGAACTTTTTCTTTATCAAAATTTTGAATATCGTTACATATTGCAAATACTTTATTTTTTTGACCCTTACAGTTCTTATAAGTTAATGTCACATTCGGTTTATCATATTCTACTTCTAATATCTTAATACCCCACGATATTTGTGCAAAATCCCCGTCAACTGTTAACTGAGTTAATTCCTTTAACTTTTCATTATCCTTGCTTGGATCATTAACAATTATCAATTCGTCTCCAACTTTATATTTAGCCATAAAAATATGCCTCCTTAGTTAAATCAATATACGTTTTGTTGTAGGCTATTCTTTGAAAGTCTGCAATAAAATCATTTATTAAATGTTTGTTAATTTATTAACATTTATTATATTTATATTCTAGCAGACTTTAATTAATTACACAATACGTTTTTAACTTTTTTGTAAATTATATATATTAATTATATTTTTGTTAAATTAAGGTTATTTTTTCAATAAATATCCTCAAATAACACTTAACTTTAATTTTAAAATATAATTATTATCTATGGATAATAATTATTTTTTAGATTGACTTAATATTTTTATTTATGTTATAATTTGTATATATTTTAAAATAAGTGAGGTAAGTTAATATGGATCAGATTTCTGCTATATTTAAGGAAAAAAAATTAAAACTAACCCCTCAAAGACTTGCAGTATATAATTATCTTATGAACACTACTGCTCATCCATCTGCTGATGCAATTTATACTGATATACATGTACAGTACCCAACTATGAGTCTAGCAACAGTATATAAAGCATTAAAGACATTAGTTGAGGTAGGATTAGTTCAAGAGATTAATGTTGGTGAGGGTAACTTCAGATATGACGGAAATTGTACTGCTCATCCACATGTTCAATGTTTAAAATGTGGTAAAGTTGATGATTTTAATGGTTTTAGTTTAAAAAACTTAAACTCTTTAGCTCAAGAAAATACTGACTATAAAATAGTCTCTAACAAAGTCTATTTCTATGGTTATTGCAAAGATTGCCAGTAACTTTTCGGACTAAAATTTTAATTACCATTAAAGTTTTAGTCTTTTTAAATTTATTATGTATCACAATAAAATTTATTTCATATAATTAACTGAGGTGATACATAATGAAAATATTATTAATAAATAAAAGGTTTATTATAGATATAATTTTTATAACTGTTCTTATTATAGTAGGAAGTGTTACTTTCTACTTCCAATCAACGAAATTCAAATCATACCAGACCATATATCCTGTCAAAATGTCAAATAATACAGAATATGATTTAACAGGAGATGGCTTCAAGGATTCTTTTAAATTAACAAGCAATGAAAATAAAATAGACTTAAATGTTAAAACTTCATCATCTGAATTCTATCTTTCAAAGGAAACTGACGATAAGATTTTATTTACTAAAAGCATACACTGGTCTCCTAAAATATATATACATGATTTATCCAGAAACAACATACCTAAATTAATACTTATTGGCTCCAAAAACAATAAGAGCATTTACTATATTTTTGGTTGGAACAATAATAAATTTAACTTGATCACATCTGGTAATAATAATATTTTAGGAATACTAGACTGCAAAAATTCAAAGACTCCACAATGTTTTTCTCTACCATCATCATCTGCCGGAAACTCAATTAAAAGTTTTATGATAATCAACAATAAATTTTTAAATACAACTAGTGGAAACGCCAATATTCCGTCTTTAGAAACTGCCTTAAGCTTTATAAATCTAATAGAACTTCCTTATAATCTTGATGAACTACCAGATATATTTACAACAGATATCAATAAAGATGAACTATCAATCTTTTGGAATTTAGATAAGGATAACTATTCCTATGCATTTCAAAATGCTTTTTTCTACGACTATGACTGGAATTCATCTGGTGAACCTATTGCTTTAAAATGGAGACTTTCTTTTGAAAAAAATAAATTAAATGGACAGGATGGAGATAAGTCAGAAGTTTGTATACTTATCGATGTTATTAAGGATCATTCATCTTACAAAATAACTACCATACAGAAAACAAAATAATCTTTACTTTCGGCATAATTGTAAAATTAATAAATAAAGGCCGCAAATTGCGGCCTAAAAGGGGGATGGGGGGTTACTTAATAAAATATCAGTATTTTATTAAGTTTGTAGGAGAATGCTTTCTCCATTACATTTATAGTATTGACAA
>JAEWQX010000111.1 GCA_023399035.1 Bacillota bacterium
ATTACTTAAACAGAAATCTGATGAAAATTTTTATAGATAAGAGGGAGATGCGAGAAAGATATGTTTTAGAAATAGATTAACAATAATGTTCATTAAGTTTTAAGGTTAATCTCAATATGAAATTGAAAAAACTAGCATATAAGTATATAATCTACAATAGTGAGATATTTATATTAGTCAGTATGATATTATCATGTGCAATAACTAAGGATTTTGAAAGTTGACTTGTTTCAATAGCTAAGGCTTTTTGCCAACTATAAGCTATGCAGCTATCAATCCTTCTTATGATGGAAGCGATAGTGCATTAAATCAATACGAAATAGCAAACTATAAAGCTATACAATACTGGGAGAATAGATAGATGAAGAAATTAATAACTTATTTTTTATTTGTGATTATGGCAGTGAACCTTGCTGGATGCGGCAATCTATCTGCTAAGAATGAAAATGTTTCTATATCAGAAGAAAGTATAGATTCAAGGGAAGAAAACAGTTCAGAAGATGAAAATATATCAGAGGAAGATGCTTCAGATGAAAATGTAGAAGAATCTGCATCAGAGGAGGAAACAAAAGAAACAGCTGAAGCTGCAAGTGTTCCAGAATCATCACAAGAGGAAAAAAATACAGGAAATGATGAGAATTCAAAGAAAGTGATAGTAATAGATCCAGGTCATGCATCACATTCTAATCTTGAAAAGGAAGAACAGTCTCCAGACAGTGGAATAATGAAAATAAAAGATGGGGGCGGAGCGCAGGGAACTACAACTGGAACACCTGAGTATGTAGTGAATATGAGCGTTGCAATGAAGCTGAAGGCCCTTCTAGAAGCTGACAATTATACAGTAATTATGACTAAAACTTCAAATGATGTGAGTCTTGGCAATATTGAAAGAGCCAATATTGGAAATGATAACAATGCTTCACTTGTAATAAGAATACATTGCGATTCAGCTGAAAATACAAGTGCCAGTGGTGCATCTATGCTTGTTCCAGCTAAAATTGGATATGCATCTGCAATAAGTGATATAAGCAGAAAATATGGTGAAACTGTATTAAGCAGTCTTGTGGAAAGTGCTGGCATGAAAAATAGAGGAATATCTGTAAGAGATGACATGACAGGATTCAACTGGTCAAAGGTTCCTGTAATTCTTGTTGAAATGGGCTTTATGTCAAATCCGGAGGAAGATAAGCTTTTAAGTGATGAAGGTTATCAGAATAAACTTGCTCAGGGATTATGCAATGGAATAGTAAAATGCATGCAGTAATATTTTGAATCAAAATATTGGATGTGTTATATAAAAAACATCAGTAATAAAAATATCAGCTTTCTAAAGATTGAGCATATCTTTTGGAAAGCTGATTGTTTTTTTTGTGTTATTTGAGTTCAATGAGTAACAAAGTAATTTATTCTTAATAAATATATAATTTATATATCATTGTCTGAAAAGAATAAAAAGATTATAATATAAAATATGTAAAAGATTATTTATTAGAGGAAATAATTTATTTATATCAATAAAGATGTGAATAAAATGATTTACAATAGTCAATAGACTAAAGGAGATTAATATGAAAAGTAAGAAAATACAGACACTAGTAGCAGCTATAGTTATTTCATGTATGACAACTAGTGGACTGCCTGTTTTTGCGGCGCCAACTGATACTGCTACGGAAAGTGAAAGTTCAGCAACTGAATTGCAGGATAGCGCTTATATTTCAAAGATTATTCAAAATATTCAGGAATGCGACAGCAAAATTGAATATAAGATGGAAAAGCTTAATGAATTAAAGGAACAGATTCTTGAAAAAGAAAATGCCATAGAAGAAAATGAAAAACAAATTGAACTGGCTGAAGCAGATATTGAAGAAAAGGATTGTGCATTAGCGGAAAGACTTAATACAATACAGAAAAATGGTGGCATTGAATCTACGCCAATGAAATATCTTGATGCTTTATTATCATCAAAAGATATATTAGATGCAATTCAAAAAGTTCATTTAATAACAAAAATATGTACAAGCGATAAAAAGCTTATTCAGGAAGCAAAGGATGCAAAGGAAAACCTTACGCAGATAAAGGAAACTATTGAAAAAGAACAAAAAGAACTTGAAAACAACAAATTATATCTTGAAAATGAAATAAAAGAACTTGAAAATGATAAAGAAAAGCTTATTGATTATATTAAGGAAAACAGTGATCTGCTTGATTTAAGTACAAGCAATATAATACCTGTAACTCTGCCATCGGATATTTCAGAGCAGGCAAAAGCGCTTATACTTGAAGCAGAAAAGTATCTTGGAATACCATATTTATGGGGTGGAACAACACCAGAAGGATTTGACTGTTCAGGACTTATGCAGTATGTATTTGCTGCAGAGGGAATATCTATCCCAAGAGTTTCACAGGATCAGCAGAGCTTTGCTACAAAAATTACTATGTCTGAAATTAAACCTGGAGATTTAGTATTCAATAAACCATCATGTGCAACACATGTTGGAATGTATATAGGAAACGATATGTACATCCATGCGCCTCACACAGGGGATGTTGTAAAGATAAGTCAGCTTTCAACTTCAAATATGAAGTATGTAGGAAGAGTTCTTAATGATGATGACAACAGTAATGAACAATAAACATAATTAAATACTTTTATATTGTTACAGTATCCACATCTTATTATCTATTATTAGTATGATGTGGATACTGAATTTTTATACATATATTTATTTCCTCCCTTAACATTAAAAGTATGCAATATAATTGATATTACAACATTAATTTACATTTAAGAATGACATAGGATTATCTTAAAGAAAACTTAAAATATTTTAAATTATGCAGATTTTTAAAAAATATTTGAAATAAAATAAAATTTGAGGTAAAATTATGGTGTAAAGGTTTTATACATTAATAGATGAATATTTCGGGGGTTAATATGATAATATATATTTTAAATATACTTCACAAAAGTATAAATATGAAACTTAATAAAAATGAAACAGCAGTTAATGGCTATTCATTGATGAATGATGCAAGATACATATCATGTTTTGCTGGTATAAAAAAGAGCAACACTATAGAAGAGATAAATAGTAAGCTTACTAATTTATTTGAACTTATTAAAAAATATAATGTTTCTGTAAACGATACCTTTAATATACTTGAAGAAGTCATTGGGAATGATAATAATAAATGGATTATTGATGAAGTCTATAATTACAGTGGCAGATATAACATTAATGATCTGTATCTGAGCAGGTATATTGGAGAAATGCTGTATAGCAGTAATAATGAACTTATTGATATTGATAAGATATACAAGACTGCAGTTAATTTAAGGCGTGTCATTTTAGATAGTGTATTCAATAAGATAAAAGAAGATAATAGAAATAATATTATTAAAGAACTTTATGATGCATCATAATTTAACATTTATAAATTTCAAAGAGTTAAAAATAATAATAGAAAGTGTCAAAAGTCTGTACTTTATGTATGGACTTTTTACTTTAAATAAATTTAAGTACATATCAGTAAATATATTATCTTGAGGATATAAATACTGCCTGTAGTTAGCTTAAGTAATTATAGAATATGCTGGTATGATGAAAAATGGAATAAATTGAATAATGATTTGAAATACAGTACAATGAATTTAAGAAACCTATTATAAATAAAGTCTTTGATTAATGATTAGGTCTTATTTGTATTTATAATATAGTTAAAGAAGACTATTGTCAGCTAAGTCATATTTGTATTTTGATGAATATATTTTTAAAAATCAGTAACATGTAAAGCATAAGCAATAATATAAGGGGGAATTTTGATGTCAATTAAAACAAGAAAGGTAGTAATAATAGGAAGTGGAAATGTAGGGTCACATTGTGCCTTTTCACTAGCACTTCAGGGAATATGTGATGAAATTGTAATGATAGACAAAATAGAAAAGAAGGCAAATGCAGAAGCAGTAGATTTAAGCGACACTGTTTCATATCTTCCTCATTGTGTGAAAATCAGGAAAGGAACTTTTGAAGACTGTTCTGATGCAGATATTATAGTAGTCAGCCTTGGAGTACCTCCTGAAAAAGATAAGAGCAGATTAGATTTTTTAGAAGGTACAATAAAAGAAGTAGATACTATAATTGATCCAATCTTAAAGAGCGGTTTTGATGGTATAATAGTTGTTATTTCAAATCCAGTTGATGTTGTATCAGATTACATATTAAAGAAAACTGGATTTCCGAAAAATAAAGTATTTGGTAGTGGAACAACTTTAGATTCATTAAGGCTTAGAAGGATATTATCACAGGAAACAGGCATTGATGCAAAGTCAGTACAGGGCTATACAATGGGTGAACATGGTGATTCTCAAATGGTTCCATGGTCTCATGTATATTTAGGAGGCAAGCCATTGATGCAGCTTATTGAAGAGAATCCTAAAATATTTGGAAAACTGGATTTAGATGAACTTGAAAAAAGAACTGCATTTGCAGCATATGAAATAATTGAAGGTAAAGGATGCACTGAGTTTGGTATAGGAGTAGGCCTTTCACAGATAGTGAAGACTATTCTCCATGATGAAAAAAATATAATGCAGGCAACAACACTGCTTAATGGTGAGTATGGACAAAATAATGTATTTGCAAGCGTTCCTGTAATCATGGGCAAGGATGGAGTAGAGGAAATTATAGAAATTAATCTTACCAATATAGAAAAAGAAAAATTTAACAATTCGTGCAATGTAATAAGAAGCTATATAGAAAAATGTAAAGAAATTAATAAATGATACTATAGGTATATTACAGATGCCAATTATTTATATATGTATTGCAGAAAATACATATAATTTGTTATAATTCCATTGAAATGAGGTGGAATCATTATGGCAAGAAAAAGCAGCAGAAATACTGATATTCTAAAAGATACTAAGAATACAACATCACCAAAAATTTATTCAATGTTAGTAGAGCTAGTTAATGCTGACAGAGAAGATCTGGCAGAAGATGTATTAAAAGCAGATTATTTATTAGAGTATACGAGCAAATGCATTAAAGATAAAGATTATAAGGAAGCATCTTATACTATAAGTATGGCAAAGGATAGAATAGAAAAAGTCAGAGACTGTGGATTTGATGTTGAATATTTAATGTATCTATACGATGGAATACATTCAAAGATTAAAAAATAAATATAAAAATACCATGCACTTTTAGAAATTTAGCTGCATGGTATTTTTTTATGATTATATTTATGATGCATAGTAAATAAGCAGTTTATTAAAAGAACAATTTCACTATATTATGTATCAATAAATATCAAACTTAGACATAATATAACATATAAAATAGAGATTTTTAATTAAAACTCTATAATTCATATTATTTTGATAAGAAATACTTGACATTGAAAAGGATTATCAGTATTATCGAAATATGTGATAGCGGTTTTCAATTAATAAAAGTTATTACTCTATTATTATTTGGAATTATGAAAGGAGAAGTTACTAATAGATTTTATCACTGTAATGTTTTTAAATTAAGATAATCAGAAGATAAAATGAAAAGTAATGATAGTTATGAATAAAAAAGTATTAGTACCTATGTTTATTATATTGTGTATCGTTTCAATCTTTATAGGGGTAAATGATATATCGGTGATGGATATAATAAACCTTGACAGTGAAAAAATAAATATTTTATTAATAAGCAGATTTCCAAGGCTTGTAGGACTTGTTGTTGCAGGTGTAGGAATGAGTATAGGCGGAGTTATTATGCAGCAGATAAGCAATAATAAGTTTGTATCTCCAACAACGGCAGCTACATTGGATTCAGCACAGCTTGGAGTGATTGTTGCAATGATGATTTTCCCAGCAGCAAAATTGATGGAAAAAATGATAGTTTCATTTATATTTTCTCTTATAGGAACATTTTTATTTATGGGAATCCTTAAGAAGATAAAAATGAAAAATGCAGTATTTATACCGCTTGTAGGAATAATGGTGGGTAATGTAATAGGCTCTCTTACTGAGTTTGTAGCCTATAAGAATAATCTTGTACAAAATGTAGGTTCATTTTTTCAAGGTAAGTTTTCACTTGTAATAAAGGGAAATTATGAAATGCTTTATTTTACAATTCCTTTACTTATAATTGCATTTATATATGCAAATAAATTCACAATAATAGGAATGGGTGAAGATATTTCAAAGAATCTTGGGCTTAATTATAAAAAAGTAAGTAACATAGGAATAACTATAGTAGCACTTGTAAGTGCATTAGTAATAATAACAGTTGGTAATATACCATTCATAGGACTTATAGTACCAAACCTTGTATCACTTTTCAATGGTGATAATGTGAGCAAAAACATTGGAATAACAGCATTGTTTGGAGCAAACTTTTTAATTCTATGCGATATAATAGGAAGACTTGTAATTTATCCATATGAAGTTTCAATAAGTCTTACAGTGGGGATTATTGGAAGCATAATATTCCTTTACTTAATATTAAGGAGAAATAGAAATGAAGCATAACAGAGATAATAAGAAATTAATATTTCTTTTAGTATTAACTATAGCATGTATTGGTTTATTCCTTTTTCAAGGTTTAAATGCCAAAAATTTTGATTATAACATGAGCAGAAGAATACCTAAAGTTATAGCAATCTGCTTAACAGGAACAAGCATTGCAGTTTCATCAATGTTGTTTCAGACAGTTACAAATAACAGAATACTGACACCAAGTATTTTAGGGCTTGATTCATTATATAATTTTGGTCAGACATTATGTATATTTATTTTTGGAGTAAACAGCATAATGATGACAGACAAGAAAGTTAACTTTTTTGCTTCAGTATTTATAATGCTTCTTGGAACAATAATTTTATATAAACTTGTTTTTAAGAAGGGAAACAATATATTTACACTGCTTCTTGTAGGTACAGTGGTAGGAACATTATTCAGAAGCATGAGTTCATTTATGTCAGTGCTTATAGATCCAAATGATTTTATAGTACTTCAAAGCAAGATGTTTGCAAGCTTTAATAACGTAAATACGGATATATTATGGATAGTAGTTATATTCGTTATGGGTATAGGTTGTTTCTTGTATAAGGATATAAGCAAGCTTGATGTTATGCTTCTAGGAAGAGAACAAGCTATTAATCTTGGAGTGGATCATGATAAATTATCTAAGAAGATACTGCTTATAGTAGCACTTCTTGTATCTATATCAACAGCTCTTGTAGGTCCCATAACTTTTCTAGGGATTCTTGTAGTAAATTTATCATATCATTTATTTAGTACATACAAGCACAGTTATTTAATAGCAGGAGCTTCATTATTGAGTATGATAGCACTTGTTGGTGGACAATTTATTGTTGAAAGAATATTAAACTTTTCATCTACAGTAAGTATAATTATAAATTTCATAGGCGGAATTTACTTTATATACTTATTAATAAAACAAGCAAAGAACTAAATATTAATAACTGAGAATTAATTTTGCATTAATAAAGGATTTCAATAAAATAACAATACATAAGACTGAAAGTAGAACAGTTTTCATGGAGGAAGAAATGATTGAAGTAAAAAATCTTGTAAAAAAATATGGTAATAAAACAGTAGTAGATAATGTTTCTTTAAATATAGAAAAAGGTAAAATAACATCATTCATAGGACCAAACGGAGCAGGTAAGAGTACAGTTTTATCCATGATTTCACGTATCATGGATAAGGATTCGGGAAGCGTGGTAATTGACGGATGTGAAATGGAAAAGTATGATTCAAAGGATCTGGCAAAGAAAATATCTATCCTTAAACAGTCTAACAACATAAATGTAAGGCTTACAATAAGAGAAATAGTAAGCTTTGGAAGATATCCACACTGCGAGGGAAGACTTACAAAGGAAGATGAAAAATTTGTTGATGAAGCAATAGAGTACATGGAGCTTAAGGATATTGAAAACAGATATCTTGATGAGCTTAGCGGTGGTCAGAGACAGAGAGCATATATAGCAATGGTTATTGCACAGAATACTGAATACGTACTTCTTGATGAACCATTAAACAACCTTGATATGAAGCATTCAGTTTCTATGATGAAGGTATTCAGAAGACTTGTTGATGAATTAGGAAAGACAGTTGTAATAGTTATGCATGATATAAATTTTGCATCAGTGTATTCAGATAATATTGTTGTCCTTAAAAATGGCAAGTTAGCAAAGGATGATAAAACAGAAAATATTATTCAAAAAGAAACTTTAGAAGATATTTATGAAATTGATTTTGATATTAAAGAAATAAATGGAAAGAAAATCTGTATATATTTCTAAGTAACATTCTATGCAGTGATTATAATTTTAAGAGATGTTAAATTTTATACTTACTGCATAGATAAAAACTAAAGAGATATGTTTAATTATAAAATTGCAATAGATAGTTATAAAAATCTGTTGATAATGAAAATCATAAACAAACTTTGGAGGAAATAAAAATGAAAAAGAGAAGACTATTAAGCGTGTTATTATCTACAGTAGTAGCTGCAGGGATACTTGGGGGATGTGGTAAGACAGAAGATAACTCATCTGTAAATGGAGAAATGATAACTGTTACAGACAGAAATGGAGAAGTTGAAGTACCTAAAAATCCAGAAAAGGTTGTAGTTCTAGATTACGGTTCATTAGATATATTAGATGAAATTGGTGTTGAAAGTGTAGTAGGTGTGCCAAAGAACGGTATTCCAGAATACTTAGATAAATATGAAGATGAAAAGTACACAGATATCGGTGGAGTTAAAGAATTTAATTTTGAAACTATCAATGAATTGGATCCGGACTTAATTATAATAGAAGGAAGACAAGAAGATTCCTTAGAAGAACTTCAAAAAATAGCTCCAACAGTTTATCTTGGATCAGTTGGGTCTGATTACTTAAACAGCATTAAGAGCAATGCTAAGGTTTTAGGAGAAATATTTGATAAAGAAAAAGAAGTAGAAGAAAAACTAGCTAATATAGATACCAGAGTTAATGAAATAAAAGCTAAAGTTGTAGATAGTAACTTAAATGCTTTAGCTACAATGATTAGTGATGGTTCTATGAGTGTTTACGGTGCAGGATCGAGATTTAACATCATTTATAACGAATTGGGATTTGTTCCAACAGATGAAAGTATCGAAGTATCTAACCACGGTCAAAGCATATCTTATGAATACTTAGCTGAAAAGAACCCTGATTACTTATTCGTGATTGATAAAGGTGCTGTAACTGGAAGCGGAACTCCTGCAAAAGATACAGTTGAAAATGAATTAGTAAAAACTACTGATACATATAAAAATGGTAATATAGTATACGTAGATTCTGTAGCATGGTATGTTGGTGGAGCAGGATTCAAAGCTCTTGATAAAATGCTTGATGATGTAGAAAATGCACTTTAATATATAAAATAACAATAGAATAATTTCAATTAATTTCACCTGTAATTTATACATACTTGTAGATTACAGGTGATTTTTAGTGCAGGATTTTATAGTGAATCAACTAGAAATAATAGGTTGATAGTATATATTTATAAATTAAAAAAAGGGTCATAATGAGCAATAGAATCATATATTAATAACAATGATAAATAATTACAATTATAAGTTTAACAATTATGAGGAGGATTCTATGAAGAAGATAAAATATGTATGTCCAAAATGCGGATGTGAAAAATATGAGACAGATCAGTTTCAAGCAACAGGAGGAAACTTTGCAAAGATATTTGATGTCCAAAATAAAAAATTTGTTACGGTCACATGTGAGGACTGCGGATACACAGAATTATATAAGGGCAAAAATAGTACGGGATGGGATATACTAGATTTATTCACTAATTAGTTCAGCTCAGAAACACAAAGTGATAGGAGCCTATACCATATTATATATGCTAGTTATTGTGATAATGAATAACTGAATGTTATATATATGGATTTAAATTAGTCACGTCTATAATTTATTATACAATTTACTTAAATAGTTATTTGACAATGAGTGGATATTAATATAAAATGAAGAAATCAAGTAAACAAATATTAAAGTTTTGAAGAGAACTAGTAAAATTATCAGAGTCATAAAGAGAGGTTACGGCTGGTGAAAGGAACATGATGAGTTAATTTGAATACATTTCTGAGCTGCACTACGAAAGATTACAACCAGTAGGTTGATGCTGTAATGTGCACACGTTATAGTGCTAGAGTATAACTAGATTTTTATAATAGGCATATATAATATGTCTGAGTACTTGAAGCGGTTATTATTGTGAGATAATGATAAATTAAGGTGGTAACACGTAAGTATTGCTTTCGTCCTTTATATTCTAGGACGGAAGCCTTTTTTAATATGAAGCTCAGATTCCAATATCAATAGATTACAAATTTAGAGTCGATAGAAATAGAGAATAAGATTATTGTACAAATAGGTAAAAAGAAATTTATATGTATTGAAATTGTATAAAAAATAATGAATTAAGAGTTTGGAGAGATACCATTGGGAAAATTAGTTATGTATATTGCAACATTTATTATAATATTAGTAGTTTTAATAAGGAATATCCGCTATAAGAATATTTTTATCCAGTTTAAAATATTAATCAGGGAAATAAATTCATATTATTTTTCAATATTCAAGGAAAAAACAAGATTAGGCGGGATACTCCACTCAGTACTGCTTATTTGTGCGCAGGTACTTATGAGCTTTAATGTTATTTCAAGTATAAGCATTTATGTAAATATTAGTTCAAATAATATAATAAACTTTATTGTAAAAGCATTATTTATATTGATGATGATCTTTGGAATATATATTGCTATAGGATATCTGTTATTATCATCTTCAAGGATTTTTATACTTTTAAGCAAAGTTGAGGATTTCAGTATGAAGTATGATATGCTTATAAGCTATTTTATCATAAATACTTATTTTACTGTTCTCATTGTTTTTCCAAAGCAGTTTGAAGAATCATATTTCGTTGGATTAATTGGTGTAACTATATGTTATATTATGAATTTAAGAGTGCTGATTAAGATAATAAACAATCCTGAACGCATAAATATAAATGATGGAAGAGTAAGGAATTTTACGAGTACATCAGTATTATCAATCTTGGTTTTGATAATTATGATATTAAATTTATTTCTTGCTGTGTGCTTTATAAATAGTGCAGATATGAATTCATATTCAGGAAATCCAAGCAATTTTGATTTATTTTATTACACTATAATAACTTTTACAACCATTGGATATGGAGATATAGTTCCTATAACTATGATGGCAAAAGTTATGAGTATTATAATATCTACTACCAGTGTGGTATGCATAACTATTTACCTTAGTTCTGTATTATCTTTTAATAATGAAGAGAAAAAATAACAATCTAAAAAATTTCTTCCTATTATAAAGCGATTATATATATAATTTATAGTATGAAGTTTTTTTAGGAGTGGTTTTAATGGAAACTATGTATGTAAATGATAAGTCTTATAATACAATGAAATTATTGGGGAAAGGAAAAGGGGGATATTCATATTTATGTAAAAATGATGAGAAATATTATGTGTTGAAGCAGATACATCATGAACCATGCGATTATTATACTTTTGGTGATAAGATTCAAAGTGAAATTAATGATTACAATAGACTTAAGAATATTGGAATAAGAATGCCTGAAATGTTTGATGTGGACATAAAACGAGAGAGAATAATCAAAGAATTTATTGATGGAGAGACAATTTATGACCTTATCTTAAAGGATAAGATGAAAGACAGCTATATAGAACAAGTGAGTGAAATGTGCAGAATCCTATATCCTTCAAATACAAATATTGATTATTTTCCTACAAATTTTGTTGTGAGGGATGAACTATTATACTATATAGATTATGAATGCAATGATTATATGGAAGAGTGGAATTTTGAAAACTGGGGTATAAATTACTGGTCAAAGACAGAAGAGTTTATGGATTATGTGAAAAATAAAGCTGATGATAAAAAGTAATTTATGAATTAAATACAAAATAAAATGGTAATGTAATAATTTAATGTAAAATAAAATTATTTTTTGACTAAAATTTACAGAAGTTGATTGAAAAATAAAGAAAATGTTACGAAAACGTTTGACAAAATAGAAAAATAACTGTAATATATTTAATTAGATGTAGCAATATTCGATTAGATGTAGCAATATTCGATTAAATGCAGCAATATTCGTAGTAAAGGAAGAAATATATGAAACAAGGAATTAATTTTATCAAGAGAATTATACTATTTTTTATAGGAATGAGTGTCATTCAGTTAGGAGTAGCATTATTTTTAAAAACTAATATAGGTTCGGATACTTTTACTGTTTTTACGCAAGGGCTTGCAACAACACTTAACAATACAGGACTTAAACATAACTCGATTGTAAACCTTATATCTGGCAATAATGGGGTAACTCCTGGAGTTGCTAATATGATTATTCTTGTAATAATGTTTATAGCAATATTATGTACTGAAAAAAGTAAAATCAATATTGGTACAATAATTTGTGTTGTAGGAGTAGGACCAATCATAGATTTAGGCATAAAAGTAATGTCATATTTCCCAGTAGAGTCTTATAACTTAATTGTAAAAATGATACTTGTTGTTTTAGGATGCTTTGTAATAGCAGTTGGATTTTCAATTTTATCAGCAAGTAATTTAGGAGTGGCTCCTAATGATATAGTTCCATTTATTATTGTGGATAAAACTAATATTCAATACAAATGGGTTAGAATAACATTAGATGCAGTATTCTTAGTTGGAGGATTTTTATTAGGAGGAAAAGTTGGAATTGGAACAATTCTTTCTCTGATTTCAATAGGACCTTTCATACAAGCATGTCTTCCATTTGGTGAGAAATTTGTTAACCTTATTGTAAATGGAAGAGATAATAATTTAGAAAAAGCTGCTGCATAATTTGTTTTAGTAAAAATCAGATGGAAATTAAATTTCCATCTGATTTTTTTTATTAAGAAATTATTAATATGGGTATAAATAATTTAGAACAAAATACGTATAAATTTCAAATGCGGCCTTCTATTGTGTAGTAAAACAAAAATTTAATGAATATTTATTAAAGTAAGAATATTTTATAAATATATTATGACTCTGACATAATATTATATTTTGTCAATTCACAAAAATAATTGGTAGAAATTTATAAAAATGTGTTATAATTGATTGTGTGCGTTAAAAAATATAGGTTATATAAAGCATAATTAATCATGAAAAATTAAACTGAATTATTGAATTTTATACTTAGTAATACTTAAATAATATTACTGAAATGCATGATTACATTTAGAGTTATAAGCAATGTGATGTAATATATAAATAATGTTATGAATAAAGGGTTGTGATTAGGATGGAAGTTAGTATTAAGGATGTTAACCATAAAAAATATATAGAACTGAAAGGTAAGCTTGACAGTAATTCCAGTAATGAGGTAACTGAAAAGATCCTTGATGTAATAAAGGATGAAAGTGATATTACTATAGATATGAGTGAATGTTCCTATGTTTCAAGCGCCGGACTTCGAACACTGCTTACAATCGGCAAGAGCATAAAGATGAAAAGTGGCCATATGAGTATTATTAATTTAGTAGAAGAAGTTAAAGAAGTTATGGAAATGACCGGGTTCAGCAATATCTTTAAGGGCTTTGAGCATTAATACAGGTTTTTTATAAATTTTCTTTGATAAATAGGGGAGGATTATAAATGTTAAGAGTTGATAGTTATCCTACTCATGAAAAAGATGGAATTAAGTATAGAATAGGAAAGGTACTGCCATATGGAGCTTCAATAGTTCCAAACGGCATTAATTTTTCTGTATTTTCAAAATATGCCACATCATGTGAACTTGTTCTTTTTAGGAAGAGGGAAAAGGAGCCTTATGCAGTAATACCATTTCCAGATGAGTTTAGAATTGGTGATGTGTTTTCAATGATAGTATTTGATATTGATTACGAAAATGTAGAGTATGGATATAGAATGGATGGAAAGTTTTCACCACGTGAAGGATTCTGGTTTAATAAAGAAAAGTACCTTCTTGATCCATATGCAAAATCAGTTTCAGGGAGAAGTGTATGGGGGGAAGAAATAGACGAGGATAATAAATTCCAGCATAGGGGAAAAATAATGTATGATGATTTCGACTGGGATGGAGATAAGCCGCTTGAAACGCCTATGGAGGAACTTATAATATATGAAACTCATGTGAGAAGCTTTACAAAGGATCCATCAAGTGGAATTAAGCATGGAGGAACTTTTGCAGGTCTTGGGGAAAAGATTCCATATCTTAAGAATCTTGGTGTAAACTGCATAGAACTTCTTCCTATTTTTGAATTTGATGAACTTGAAAATGCACGTACTATTGATGGCAAGAGACTTCTTAATTACTGGGGCTACAGCACAGTAAATTTTTTTGCGCCTAAGGCTGGATATGCAGCTACAGGAAAATATGGAATGGAAGCTGATGAACTTAAAAATCTCATAAAGAAGCTTCATCAGGCAGGTATTGAAGTTATCCTTGATGTTGTATTTAATCATACAGCTGAAGGAAATGAAAAGGGCCCATATATTTCATATAGGGGCATAGATAACAAAACATATTATCTTCTCACTCCTGATGGTCATTATTATAATTTCAGCGGATGTGGAAATACACTAAACTGCAATAATTCTATTGTGAGAAATTATATACTGGACTGTCTTAGATACTGGGTATCGGAATATCATATTGATGGATTCAGGTTTGATCTTGCATCAATCTTATCGAGAGATGAATATGGAGCTCCTATGAAAAATCCACCTCTTTTAGAAACACTTGCCCATGATGCAATATTATCTAAGAGCAAGCTCATTGCCGAAGCATGGGATGCAGGGGGGCTTTATCAAGTTGGAAATTTCCCTTCATGGGGAAGATGGGCAGAGTGGAATGGAAAGTACAGGGATACTGTGAGGAAGTTCTTAAAGGGAGACAGTGTAGCTCTTGAATTTATGAGGAGAATGGAAGGATCAAAAGATTTGTATAATCAGAGAACTTCCAATGCATCTATAAACTTTATAACATGCCATGATGGATTTACACTGTATGATCTTGTTTCATATAATGAAAAGCATAACATGGCAAATGGCGAAAATAACAGGGATGGCACAGATGACAATAACAGCTGGAACTGTGGTTT